>PWLF01000002.1 GCA_003559475.1 Bacteroidales bacterium | reverse complement strand
GGGCCCATCAGCGCATGCAAACCGCTTGCTGACAGTTCGAGATCCACCTCGGCCAGGATCACCCGATTTCCAAACCCTGCGCCGAAACCACTGAGCCACAACGGCGAGCCCGGACCAGCCGGGGTGGGAATCGCGGTCATCAAGCAACTCTCCGGCGATTCACATGGGGATTCAGCTCTGCAACAAGCGCCATCAGGGCAACCTTGACATCCACCCGCACCCGGGCATCGAGCTCGAAAGCCGGCCAGCGGGAGCCAAGCGCCTTTATTCTCTCACGGTACTCGGCCATGGTCGGCGTCGCTTGCAGGTCACGCCGGGTTACACCCACAACGCCCTTGGCTCCCTTTTTTGTGAGAACCCGATCGAAGGACTTGAGGTAGAAGTCGAGATCATCGAGTGGATCCGGTCGGGCATTGTCGATCAGAAGTACGGCACCGATCGCACCCATGGCAAGAATCTCCCACATGAAGTCGAAGCGCTGCTGACCGGGCGTTCCGATCAACTGGATCGTCAGTTCGGAGTCCACTTTCAGTGTGCCGTAATCCATGGCCACGGTCGTACGATTCTTCCGGTCGCGAACTTCATCGGTTGCCATGGCATCGGTCTTGACCACCGGTGTATCGCTGACTGCGGCAATCGCCGTTGTCTTTCCTGCACCCACGGGGCCGGCAAACAGAATCTTGTTGAGCATCCCCCCTCCTTACAGGCCCGAAATCCGGTTGAACAACCGACTCCAGAACGGCAGGGCCGCGCGGTCACCGGCGCCCTCTTTGTCGGACTTCATCACTGCTTTCAGGCTGGCGGGCTCTCCTGATCGCGTCTTGAGCAGTTTGAGACAGCCCGATGCGCGTCCGCCATTATAGAAACGACAGGCCTCGTCCTCGCTCAGGTGCAAAGCACGGAAAGCAAGATGCATGGTGCTTGGTCGATTCGAAAGAAAAGCACATAGAGCGAAAGTGCTCTCGTAATGAGCGATCCTGGTCAGATTGGGCCACCAGTTCAGCTCGAGGAGATCATGCAGCGAGCTGCCCTCGAACAAGCGGCCTCCCGAACCGAGAAATGCGGCATCCCAAAGAAGCTCCTCCAGGGGACCACTGGGGAGGCGCATGTTCGGCGCGGATGCGCGTGTCACGCTGGCCTGCGAGGACGGCGTGGAAAAGAAGGCATCAGGGTCAGTCACCTGCTGCCAGTACAGACTGTGCTCTGGATCAAGCCAGATCTGCCCGAGGCCATCGACTTCAATGGTGACCTGCCTGGTTCGTTCGATCGCCGATTCGATTTCGGCCAGCAGACATTCGGATTTCCTGATTGCAGCATCCTGCCCCGGATGTCGCGCTGGTTCTTCTGCCAATCGCGTTGACCTCATTTTCACACCCCTGAAGTCAGAATGTTGAGATAGAATGATCCGGCTGGAATGCTGGTTCTGCTCACGCAATAGCTGATTTCACGGACCAGACAACGGCCTATTAGTGCACCCCAAGTTCCTGAAATAAAAATCATTCTTGATTCTCAGTCTAGTAGAAGCATCTACCCTGTCCATAGGGGTTTCCCCCACCCCGTGTTGGCTTCACCGAACTTCCGGAGAATCCGATCACTCATTGGCAAGGAAAGCCTGATCGGGTTCAACAACAATCACATGTCAACGAGCAAAGAAAGCGCAACCATCGATATCGCCATCTGCGTGGACAGCCAGATTTTTACACGGGGGCTGGTCGACTTTCTGAGAGAACTTCTGGGGGAACGGGCCCGGATCCGCATCCACAAGCCCATACATGCAGATTCGTTACCCCATTCAGGTGCCCGCATCATCATTCTCGACGCCCTGCTGGCGCTGCCGATTCTGGAACGGCTGCCACGCGACTGTCGATCACAGCACATCATCCTCGTCTCCGAAAAAAGTCACCCGGGGTTGGAGCTGGAGGAGCACGCCGACAAGTTTTGTGCATTCTTCCCCGCCAGGGCGGATGAGACCTCCCTTCAACGCGACCTGCAATCCATCCTGGACTGCCCGGCCCTGCGATCCAATGATGTCTCAGCATGCGAGCGCTGTCCCAGTCGCCTGGCCTACCTTGCCGCCGCACTCCCCTTGTCGCCAAGAGAACTGGAAATATTCGAAAGGGTCGGCCGCTTGCAAAGCACGGCCGACATTGCCGAATCTCTGGGCATCAGCATCAAGACGCTGGAATCCCATTACGCAAACATGAAGGACAAACTCCAGCTCTCGTCGAGCCGGGAGCTTCTGAAGGTTGCAGTAGACTGGGTCGAAGGCCGCTAGCCCGGATAATCCATGAATTCGCGTGATGATCGCGCAGGATATTGTTCGCACAGGGGATTTTTCGATGGAGCGCAGGGAAAGCGGCCAGGTCGGTTTGAGCGAAAGCGAAAGAAGACCTGGTCGGTTGACCGGCCGCGCGTGGCGTATCGGGCATACGGCCGACAGAGGAAAATTTCCTGTGCGGACAATAGACCAGCGAGGGCGCGCGTAACTTTATGAATTATTCGGGTTAGAGGCCTTTCATCAACTCTGCGCGTAGCGCCTTTCTGCCGCAATAGCCGCCGTTCGTGCATGCGCTTGACGGCACTGCAGCTTGCCTGCGCTGCGACCCGAGTGACAGTAGCCGTAGGCCGTTCTGCAGGCCAATACGGCTTGCCTGAGGGGCAAGAAGTGTTGGCCGGAAGAACGCCCAGCGCGATACGGTCAAGCGGTGCAACGCCCTATTTCAGGTCTCCAGGGTGCCACAAAATGCGCACTGCATACATCTTTCAGTTCACGTATCATCACCCCTAGACAATTGTGAAGATCCACTGGGGCTTCCCTTAGCCACCGCACGACGGGCAAGCATGCCGACTGACCAAAGCGTTCGGCATGTCACAAATAACCGGGACTGAAACCATGAATTTTGAAGGGGACGGAGGCAGCAATCGGGTACGGCTGGGCATTCTGGTCACTTCGGACATCTTCCGTCGTGGCCTGCGCGACCTGCTGCAGGACCATGCACCAAGTTCTGTCCAGTCACGTATCCTCACGCTCACCACTGCCACGAACGAGATCAAGGCAGGCAGACTCGACGCCTTGATACTGGATACCGGCTCGGCACCTCGCTTGGCAAGTGCGCTCAGCAAGAGTGCCCGGCAGCCGAGGGTCATCCTTGTCTCGTCCCGCTTCCATGCCGGCATCAGCTTGCCGTTGCCGAAAGACAGGATTTGTTCTTTTCATTCCGCGTGTTCGTCGGAGGAGGCACTGAAACAAGTCCTTGCCCCCGTGCTGACATGCCGCCCCGGAGCATTGGAGCGTGGGGACTGCGAGCGGTGCACGGTGCGCAGTTCACTGAATCCGCGCAATCTGCCACTGAGCCAACGGGAAACCCAGATACTCGAAATGATCGGCCGATTGCTAGCCAACAGCGAAATCTCCGAGCAACTCGATATCAGCGTCAAGACCGTCGAAGCCCATTCGGCCAACATCAAGCGCAAACTGAACCTGGACAACAGCCGGGAATTGATGGAAAAAGCCATCAGGTGGGTCAACGGCCTCTAACGCCGGATCAGTTGTCCGCACCGCCCTCGCCGTCCGGCCGCACCCAGGGAAACCGGCCCTCGAT
>PWLF01000131.1 GCA_003559475.1 Bacteroidales bacterium | reverse complement strand
TTGCTTTATTCTAAGGGGGCTTACTTTTTAAAATAGCAAATTCTTGAAATATAATATGCTGACATTCAGCTTGTTGAGTTTTTTAAAATATTTTTTTGTATTTTTGTCGGACAATAGTGATATAAAAAGAAATGTTTTTCATAAAATTAAAAAATATAAAAAATGCAAACAAAGAAGAAAACAGTTATAGTTTTATTTACACTTTTGTTATCATTATCAAGCTATACGCAAAATAGAGTTGCAATTAGTGATAAAGAAGATCAACAAGCTCATCCGTCAGCTATTCTTGAACTTATTTCAGAAAATAAAGGTTTCTTACTGCCTCGAATGACAGAAGATGAGAAAAATGCTATAAATAATCCCGCAGAATCTTTAATGATTTTTAATACTGAAACCGAGTGTATAGAAATTTGGGTAGAAGATTGGTTTGAATTTTGGTGTTTAGAAATTGAGCCGGTATATTGTGGTTTAGGAGAACCTACAGAAATAGTAGATGTTACTAATCCTGTAACGGGTAAAACATGGATGGATAGAAACTTAGGGGCTTCAAGAGCTTGTATATCTTCAGATGACGAACAATGCTTTGGAGATCTTTTTCAGTGGGGAAGATATAAAGATGGACATCAATGTAGAGATTGCGCTGGTGGATATGATGAAGGATTATCCGGTTGTGACAATGATAGATTTACATTTGAGCTTTCAGAGTCAGATACTCCCGGTCACACAAAGTTTATTTTAAATAGTGATAGTCCTAATGACTGGCGTGATATTAAAAATGATAACTTATGGCAAGGAGATGGGGGGATAAATGATCCCTGTCCTGATGGTTACCGTTTGCCTACTGAGATAGAACTGCAAAATGAAATAGACTCTTGGAGTTCAGAAGACGCTATCGGTGCTTTTAATTCTGAACTTAAACTGCCAGCTGCCGGTCGTCGTGGCGGTAGCAGTGGCACAATCTTTGATGTTGGCTCCAGTGCTCGCTATAGAACAAGCAGTGTAGATGAAATTTATTCACCGAGTTTGTTATTTGACAGTAGCGAAGCTCGCATGTTCAATTTTTTTAGAGCTAACGGATTCTCTGTACGATGCATAAAGGATTAATTCTTCTTATTAATTTAACCGGTTAAATTCAAATTAATCAAAAAAATTATTAAAATCAGATACTTCATAAAGCATAAATATATAGACTGAGAATAGAAGTATTTTGAAAAATTTATTAAAAAAAGTTTTTTGTAATTTAAAAAAACACATTACCTTTGTAGCACTTTTTTAAAAATAAGTGACACATGAAAGTAAAAAGATTTGGGGTTTCTTTAGAAGAAAATATTCTTAACAAACTTGATAGCTTTGTTATTAATAGCAAGTTCCCGAATCGTTCGCAAGCTATCAGATATCTTATCAAAAGTTCTTTAGTTGAAGAAAAAGTAGATAATAACAAAATTGTTGCCGGCGCTATTGTTATTGTTTATGATCATCATAAAAGAGAACTTAATGATAATTTAATGAACACTCAACACGATTATCACGATGTCGTTCTTTCAACTCAACATGTTCATATCGACCATGACCTTTGCCTTGAAACTATTGCAGTTAAAGGAAATGCTAAGAGGTTAATGGAACTTGCAGATATTATTATCGGCACTAAAGGTATAAAACATGGAAAGTTTGTAATGACTGATATTGAATAATCATTTTTTTTAAACTTATGGTAACACGATTTTTGGAATTATTAACACAATGAAATTTTATATTGTTGCTCCGGTTTTTATAATTTTTTAACCACAGAGTTAAAAGGAGTTATTCACAGAGTAACACAGAGAAAAAATTATTAATTAAAACATTTTAATGAAATGAGAAAATTATTTATCCTATTTGTCGCAAAATTGACGGTAATTTTTAATTTGTATTCAAATCAGCAAGAAACGGATACAATTAGACCTTCTGTTGATTTGGAAGAGGTTGTTATTATAGCTACAAAAACAGAAAGAAACAAACTTGATATTCCATCAAGAATAGACGTAATTGGACCTGAGATTATAAGCAATTCATCAGTTACACAAATAGATGATATTTTGAGATTTGCTGCAGGAGTTAATGTTAACAGAAGCACCGGAATATATTCACAAAGACCTATGGTAACCTTAAGAGGACTTTCAGGTGATGAGCAGTCCAGAACATTAGTTTTAATGAATGGAGTTCCTATAAATACCTCTGATGAAGGTGGTGTAAATTGGAATAGAATTAATCATAATGATATAGAACGTATTGAAATAATGAAGGGTCCGGGTTCATCATTATATGGAAATAATGCTATGGGAGGCGTTATCAATATTATAACAAAAACTCCTCAACAACCACAGGAAGTATTCAGTAGTGTAAGTTATGGAACATACAATACATTAAGACAAGACCTTAATGTTAGAATATTAAGTGAAGATGGCTATTATGGTGTGTTATCACAGTATTACCTTGAAAGTGATGGATATATAAACATTCCTGAAGAAGATATCGGACCTTATGATATAGAACGCTTTCTTGAAGCAATAGGAGTTTCTGCCAGAGTTGGATATAATGAAAGTGACTGGTTTAACTGGGAGCTACAATATGATGTTTTTAGAGATCAGCGTGGAGAAGGAATGAAAATACACAGTCCACATGGAAACTATAGGAACTTTAACACCGACCTTTTCAGAGGAACCATTAAAGGCGGAAATGATAACACCAATTATAATATAAGCGGTTTTTATCAAATGGAAAATTATTATGATATAAATGAGAGAATGAGAAATGATAACTACTCCAGATTTGATGTTAACTCTTATAGAGAAGATATCGGATTTTTCGGGAATATTAGCCATGATTTAATCGAAAACAATACCATCACAGGAGGTATTGAGTATAAAAAAGGGAGTATAGACGGGGGTGATTATTATCAAACTGCCCCTTTTGATACTATTGTAAATGCAGGAAATTTAACAACTTTTGCAGGATACTTACAAGATGAACATGGATTTTTAGATAATAGAATAAACCTTATTACAGGAATTAGATTTGACCATGTAACTTTTTCTGATGGGGTATTTCAATCTACCGACCCATGGGAAGAAACTCCTGAACTTGAGGATAATACCTGGACAACCTTTTCTCCAAGAGCCGGAGCTCGTTTCAACTTTATTGAAAACTTTAGTTCATACATATCTTATTCACAAGGGTTTAGAGCATCAATCCTTGACGACCTTACACGTACCGGCTGGATGTGGGTAGGACCAAAATATGCAAACCCGAATCTTGAACCGGAGTATATTGACAATTATGAAGTAGGAGTTGATTATTTTCCTTTAAGTAACTTGAAATTTTCAGCTTCTGTTTATCTTATGCATGGCAAAGATTTTCTTTACTATGTTGCAACGGAAGATGAGATTTTCGGCAGACCAATTTTCAGAAGAGAAAATGTTACTGATGTTGAAGCCAAAGGATTTGAGGCTGAAACCCATTATTCCATAACTAACAACATACAAATTCTTGGCTCTTATACTTTTGCTGAATCAAAAATTGTAGGTTTTGACGAAAGACCTGAGCTTGAAGGCAAACATTTAAAATATGTACCAACACATAGCGGCTCTATTTCTTTATTTTGGCAAAGCCCGTTTGTTAATTTTTCATTAAGAGGGGTTTACAAAGGAGAACAGTTTGCTGATGATGCTAATGATGTTATTTTAGATGATTATATTACCTTTGACTTTTCTGCTTCAAGATCAATCAGAGATAATTTTATAATTTCAGTGGATGTTCAAAATATTTTGGACAACAAACACATGCAAACGATTGATTATTTATCTCCGGGAAGACTTATTTCCGGAAGAATTGCTTTAAAAATTTAAGATTATGATTAAAAAGCTTTTTTTTCTTTTAATAATACCAGTTTTTTTTCTTTCATCATGTAATGACACAGGTCGCTCTGAAAAGGGCGACCTTGTCGTTATTACGGATATGCTCGGAAGAGAAGTTGCAATCCCTGAAAAAATAGAATCTATCGTTGGGGTAAGAGCCGGGTCATTGCGATTGCTTATCTATATGGATGCAGTAAATATGATAGCCGGTGTTGAAAATTGGGAAAAGAATAATGACACGCCATATATTTTAGCATATCCCGAATTAAAAGACTTGCCCCCTATCGGCCCTTCTATGGGCGGAGACCCCGAAATGATACTGAATGTCGGACCTGATGTTATTTTTATTTCATACACTACAGTAGAAGATGCAAATAAACTACAATCCAAAACAGGTATTCCTGTAGTTGCAATTGAATGTGTTGACCTTGATGAAGACAGAGAAATTTTATTTGAATCTTTCAGGTTGATAGGTGAAGTTTTACAAAAAAAAGAAAGAGCTGAGTATTTAATATCATATATTTCAAATACCATTGATGAGCTAAATTCAATGACTAAAAATATAAAAAATAAACCCTCGGTATATGTTGGAGGAATTTCTTATAGTTCAGGGTATGGTATAAGTTCAACTCATGCTAAATACGCACCTTTTTTATTCCTAAACGCAAATAACGTAGCATCAGATATTGATGAGCGACTTACTTCACATGTAAAAGGCACATTTGTTGATACTGAACAATTAATAAAATGGAACCCTAAGTATATTTTTATTGACGAATCGGGCTATTCTTTGTCAATTAACGATTTTACAACAAAGCCGGTATTAAAAAGGTCATTACAGGTTTTTGAGAATGATGACTTATATTTGCTATTAGCTTACAACAACTATGCTACCAATTATGAGTTTGTTTTACTTAATGCATGGTATATCGGCAAAATTATTTACCCTGAAGAGTTTAAAAACATAAATTTTAATCAAAAAAAAGAAGAACTATTTAAAGCATTTTATAATAAAAAAAATGTTGGTTCAGATATACTGAAATCTTCATTACCTTTGCAACGTATTTCTATAAGTGACATCTTATGACAGAATTAAAAGTTTTAAAGGAATATAAAAAAACTAACAAGCACAAGGTATTATTTATCTTAAGCGTATTAATTTGCTTACTGTTTTTAATTGCAGTTTCACTAATAACCGGCTCCGCTAATGTAAGATTTAGTGATATAATTTCATTAATTAAAGGAGAAGGCTCTGATTTTTCTAGTCAAATAATACTTCATATAAGGATGCCTCGTATTATAGGGGCTATTTTAGCGGGAACGGCATTAGCTGTATCAGGGGCAGTTATTCAAAGTTTATTACGTAATCCTTTAGCGTCGCCATTTACTTTAGGAATTTCCGGAGCATCAGCATTTGGAGCAGCTTTTGCAATTATCTTTTTAGGTGCAGGCAGCAGCTATATCGGTTCAGGTGATATTCCTACAATTGTAAACCCATACATTTTAACTATTTCAGCATTTTTATGGAGTCTTATAGGAGTGTTTTTTATTCTTGCTTTATCAAAATATAAAGGTGCCGGACCTGAAATAATAATACTTGCCGGAATAATCATCAGTTCTCTTTTCGGAGCAGGAATATCTGCAATGCAATATTTCGCTGATAATGTTCAGTTAGCATCAATTGTATTCTGGACTTTTGGAGATATAAACAGAGCAACTTGGAATAATATTATGATTTTGATTGCTGTTTTAATACCAGTAATAATATACTTTTTATTCCAAACGTGGAACTACAAAGCATTGCAATCGGGAGACGAGTACGCAAAAAGTATAGGAGTTAAAGTCGAGAAAGTCCGATTAATAGGCATGATAGTAGCATCTCTGGCAACTGCAGTTGTTGTATCATTTTATGGGGTAATAGCATTTGTAGGTTTGGTAGTACCACATATCGTAAGAAGAATCATAGGCGGAGATGAGCAGTTTTTAATACCTGCATCTGCCCTGTTTGGAGGCTTATTTCTACTTGCTTCAGATACCTTAGCAAGGACAATAATTGCCCCTGTAGTGCTTCCGGTAGGGATACTAACATCATTTTTGGGAGCACCACTGTTTTTATTTTTGTTAATCAGAGGAATGAATAAGAGTTATTGGACTTAAAATTATAATTATGAATATAATTGTTGATAATATTAAGTTTGCATACAACGGTACGCCGGTATTAAAAGACCTGGATTGTAATATCAATAAGGGTGAGTTAATTGCTATAGTTGGTCCCAACGGCTCAGGAAAAAGTACCCTTATAAAATGCATGAATGGAATATTATCGCCCCAAAAAGGAGTTGTAAAAATATCAGGAGAAGATATAAAAAAACACAAACTTCAGGAGCTAGCAAAAAATATTGCCTACGTGCCTCAAAACAAGACTCGGCAAACCCCCGTTACCGTTTTTGATACCGTATTACTTGGAAGAAAACCATATATTAGCTGGAAACCATCAGAAAATGACCTTGAAATAGCAACAGATATAATTGATAAGCTACAACTTAACTCAATAGCTTTAAAAGATATAAACAAACTCAGTGGCGGTCAGCAGCAAATGGTATATATCGCCAGAGCTCTTGCACAACAACCCGAAATTATACTGTTAGATGAACCAACCGCCAATCTTGATTTAAAGCATACAATAGAAATAATGGATAAACTTTCCAACCTATGCAGTAAAGGATTAACAGTTGTTGTAGCTCTCCACGATATAAATTTAGCTATCAGATATGCAAGTAACATAATGATGTTAAAAAACGGAAAAGTCTTTGCATACGGAGGAAAAGAGGTAATTACTGAGGATAACTTGGAATTCCTGTATGACATAAAAGTTAATATTGTTAAGAATGATGATAATTTTCATGTTATACCAACAGAGCTTTTAAAACCATAATTCAAAAGATTTTAAAACATAGTCACACCTTTTTAATATTACAAATTTGATAAAAATCATAGTAGCATGAATACTTTTAAACTTAAACCGGTAGGTATAGTAAAAAACTCATTTAATGAACCAAAAGATTACAGGGAAATAAAAGAAAAACTCAGCACTATTGAAATATATGAAGAATATAAAGATGCTCTTTTAGGCATTGAAGAAAACGACTACCTTGATATTATTTTTTATTTTCATAAGTCTGATGAAAAGCTTCAATCCGATACTAAAACATATCCCGGAGTATTAAGAGGAGTTTTTGCAAGTCGAAGTCCGAAAAGACCTAATCTAATAGGTGTAAGCACTGTAAAACTTATTGAGCGTAAAGGAAATATGCTTACGGTTCAAGGATTTGATGCAATAAACGGCAGTCCTGTTCTTGACATAAAAAACTGTGACACATCTATGTTTGCTCACGAATATGATAACAATCCGGTTCATCAAAACAAGCTAAAAACCGCACCTCGTATTGATATACGCAATGAAATCCACTCAAATCGTAGTGAATCGCTAATGATAAAAGCTGCACAAATGCATGGGCATTATTGCCCCGGTTTGGCTATGGGTGTTATGGCTGCCACTCACGCTATGAACAAGTTGGAAGCTGAATCTGACGGTATGGAGGACCTACTGGCAATAACCGAAACAAACAACTGCTTCTCTGATGGAGTTCAGTTTGTTACAGGTTGTACTTTCGGAAATAATGCTTTGATATTTAAAGATTTAGGAAAAACAGCGTTTACTTTAACAAAAAGAGATGGAGAAGGAATAAGAATATTTTCAAAACCCGAATCCCAGGAAATAATACGTGAAGCATTCCCCGATTTTCAGAATTTATATAAAAAGGTTGTTGAAGAGCAAAACCATGACCCTGAGCTTGTAACTGCCTACAGGAAGAGTGCTTTAGAGAGGTCTTTTGGGACACTGACTATTGAGTTTGAAAAACTTTTTGGTGTACAAAATGTTAAAGCAGATATTCCTGAATATGCCAAAATTCATGATAGTGTTATTTGCTCTGTTTGTAATGAAAGCATTATGCAAACCCGCACATTAAAAAAAGATAATAATCAATATACTTGTCTTTACTGCAATGGCGGTGGTTATAATATTCTTGACGGTAACGGAATATATAAACTTGATTAAAAAAATCATATAAGTTTATTAATAAAATTCAAGAATGACAAATATCTTAAACATCTTACTTTGATGTTGCGAGAATATATTTTATTTAAAACTGCATCTAAAGAAAACAAAAAACTATATCAAACAATTATTAAATTATAATTGCTGCAAATCTTTATTTTTACCTCTTGCCTCAATCCTTAATACATCTTACAGCGTAGCCGGAAGCTCGTTGATGCGGTTCGATTAATGCATTAACACTATAAAAGAGCAACATTTTTGAGTTTGAAACGCTCGTAGTGCTTGACCAATAGCGCCCTGTAGTTCCAAGATGGGTCAACGAACCATCTTCGCGATCACGTCGGCTGGTGTGTACTAACTTCAAGTCTGAATTAAAAGCATCATCACTTCCTTCCCACCCTTTATCAACAAATCCTGCCTCATCTCTCCACTCTTGTTTTGTTGGAACACGCCATCCATCAGGACAAGGATTATTTTCAATCGGATCAGCATTCCACCTCTCTGCAGTATGATCATCACGCCAATCCCATGGATTATCAGGTGATAGTATAAAATTATCATGATCGGGTTGATTATTAGTCGCTAACACACTGGTTTCTCTATCTTGCTCTGCACCATCAGACTCATCAGAAGCTATCCAGTTTATTACCTGATGACCGTCATCTTCTCTACCCCACTGAAAAAGATCCCCGTAAAAAGGATAATCTGTATTTGATGAAGGCTCATGAGTATCTTCATCTTGCTCATCATAAGAGATAGCTCCTAAGTTTCTATCCATCCATGTTCTTCCTGTCACGGAACTTACAATTTTGCAATAAGTAAGTTCTTCCTCATAAGCTGTGCCTTCATTATATGTAAAAGTAATTTCATCACATTTTATCGGCTCCGTCTGAACAAAAATCTCATTTGAAGCATTTGAAGTTCCACACTCATTTACCGCATAAACCCTGTAATAATATTCCATATCAGGCTTTAATCCCGTTACTTCATACTCCGTAACATCTTCAACATTTTCTTCGAGAAGAACAAACGAAGTAAAATCACTATCTGTTGATACATCTAACAAATAGTGTGTAACATCAGGGTCTGAACTTACTTCTTCCCAATTAGCTGTAAATGATACATCTTCAACATCGGTAGCATCTAATGCTATTGGGACGTCTGGTTCAGGACATAATGTTTTAACAGAAATAACATCTGAAGCATCTGAAAAGCCACACTTGTTATAAGCATATACCCTGTAGAAATATTCAGTATTAAGATCTAACTTTGTTACTTGATATTCTGTAACTTCTCCAACATTTTCTTGTTCAAGAACATACGTTTCAAAATCACTATCTGTTGATACATCTAAAATATAACGAACAACCTCAGGTGTTGAAATTACTTCATACCAATTAGCTGTAAAATAATACTTTTCAACATTAGTAGCACCTTTTACTGTTGGGGCATCAGGTTCAGGACATAAAGTCTCAACAAAAATCTCATTTGAAGCATTTGAAACGCCACACTCATTTACCGCATAAACTCTGTAATAATATTCTGCATCAATATCCAATCCTGTTATTTCATACTCCGTTACATCTTTAACATTTTCTTGTTCAAGAATATATGTTTCAAAATCACTATCAGTTGACACATCTAACAAATAATGTGTAACAGCAGGATCTGAAATAACTTCTTCCCAATTAGCCGTAAATGATTCAGCTTGAACATCAGAAGCATCTAATGCTGTTGGGGCATCAGGTTCAGGACATAAAGTCTCAACAAAAATCTCATTTGAAGCATTTGAAGCGCCACACTCATTTACCGAATAAACCCTGTAATAATATTCTGTATCGACATCTAATCCTGTTACTTCATACTCCGTTACATCTTCAACATTTTCTTGCTCAAGAATATATGTTTCAAAATCACTATCTGTTGACACATCTATCAAATAATGTGTAACAGCAGGATCTGAAATAACTTCTTCCCAATTAGCTGTAAATGATTCAGCTTGAACATCAGTAGCATCTAATGCTGTTGGGGCATCAGGTTCAGGACAGGGAGACTCAGAATCCTTGAGGCATCTGACAGAAAAACCTTTCGCCTTGTTGTATCCATAACGCTGCACAGTATAATTATTCAAACCCAGTCCTCGTCCCCAAGCTTCACCGGGATCGTAACCAGTCGTAGAAGAAGTCCACCAGTAACCATAGACACCATGGTCATCAAAAGAACCTTCAGCGCTGCGAACACCGCCGGGCAAAGCAGTAAATCCACTTGCGCCACATGGAGGATAATTGGTATTACGACACCAATCGTATTCCTCACATTTTAATCTATCACCTTGATATAATCCACGCCATCCGGTAGCGTCAACATCTGATTGTGTCATTCCTTGCTGCATTTCTAACTTTTTTATATCATCATCTGATGGAAGATGCCAACCGGAGGGGCATAATCCCTGAGGCTTTTTAGCTTTACTATCATCCATAATTGCAGACCATTGATAAAGAAGACCATATGAGCCGCAATTATCAGGATCATCATCATAACAGCCACACCAACCTTCATCTGAACCATCTACCCACGATACTTCAGTACAGCCATCATCAAAATTAAGATTTTCGATCATCCAACATTGACCACCAATCTGCACTGTTTGGTAAACATTATCATCTCTATCATCAACAAAGGAATCTCCACAACCAAGTATTATCGCCTCAGTTTCAACAAAAATAACATCTGAAGCATCAGAATTGCCACAGCTATTTACTGCAAAAACTCTATAATAATATTCTGCCTCAGGGTCAAGTTCTGTTACTTCATACTGCGTTATATCTCCTACATTTTCTTGTTCAATAACATATGTATTAAAATCACTATCAGTCGAAACATCCAAAATATAGTAAGATACTTCAAAACCTGTAACTTCCTCCCAGTTTGCCGTAAAACCATCATATTCAACAAAAGATGCAGAAGCTGCTACCGGAGCATCAGGAGCAGTATTAAGAATATCGAAAATATAATCTTTATCTTCTGTAATTTCTTCAACAATTTCATCATATTTATCATTTATATATCCGGTAAATCTTAATTCATCTCATTTATCAAAAGGGAAATCAGACTTTGATGATTTCTGACGCGACTCTGTTTTTTGTGTTGCTCCGTTATATTCTATCCTCGAACCGCTCTCACTACCCTTACCAACTTGAATCATCAACTGTTTTTCTATATGCTTGTTGGAAGTTACTTTTAAAATATAAGTTTGCTCACTACATGCATGAAAAGTAAAATTATGCACATTTGGCTCCAATTCAGCATTATAGCTTGTTAACTTTCTTCCCGTGATATCATAAATATTTATATTAAAATTATCTTTCTCATAAACACCAATATCTATATGTGTCTTTCCAGAAAATGGATTTGGATAATTTTTTGAAACATACAAATCTTTATACCCTCCTTGAATATCACCAATATCTGTTGAAAAAGGCAAAACTAATACGGTATCAGGGTAATAGAGTGTTTTTTCTGCATCCTGAGTAAGATTTTCCACAACAATATAATCAAGTTCTGACCAAGAACATGCATAGTTTGCGGTAAAACTCAATGTTATCTGTTCTTCATTTGCTTGAGCATTAAACACTGATAACAGTGCAAAAACGGATAAAAATAATTTGATTTTCTTCATTTTAAATCTTAAGTTTGATTATAAAATATATTTATTTATTATTTTTTGTTATATTTTTTTTAAAAAAATATGTTGTAACCCCCATAAATAAAATTTAATCGAAACAAAACTTATTTTATTCAAAAAAAATAAAAAACAAATTTAAAGATAATTTGCATATATTATATAAAGTACACACATATATATTTTTAACAAAAAATAATTTTTTTTAACAAAAGTTTTTATAATTACTTTGTATTTATATTAAATATTCGTCTTTACAACTAAATTATATATTAACTCATAAAAGTCAAAAAACTCATGCTTTGTCTAATAAAACTTTCACCTGAATAACATTAGCTTAACAAACTGCTTCACAACAACTTGCAAATTCAAATTTTTGAATTTCAGCACTGCAAACAATGGAAACTTCTTGCCTGTACATGACGTTTTAAATAATGTAAAAATCGGGGTAATTATTTCGAATTCAAGAGATTGACAACCCTGACGAACCGGTGGCAAAATGAAAGTTGAGGAATTATGTGGCAGAAGCCTGCCGCGGAATCCACTGCTTTTTGGCTTGATGCAGCGCATAAGCCTGGTGGAAAAAATCGGGTCAGGTTTGATGCGAATTCAAAATGCTATGAAGGAATACGATTTGCCCTGTATTGAGTTTGAGGCTGATGAAAATTGGTTTAAGATTATATTCAGAAGGTCGGAAGAGGAAACTGCCGGACAAGATAAAGAACCTGGCGAAGAAATTAGGGAAAAAACTAGGAAAAAAATATTAAATCTTATTAGGGAATATCCGGAAATATCATTAAATGATATAGCAAAAAATATTGATATAACCAAGCGACAAGCAGAATTGCACCTAAACAAATTAAAAGAGGAAAATATCATAATGAGGGTAGGATCAAGAAGAGGGGGATATTGGAAAATAATTATTTAAGTAGTTTTAAATATGATGCAATAAAATGTGATAAAATGTGATAAAATGTGATAAAATGTGATGAAGTTGCCCAATTAATGAAAGTTAATCTTTCCGCTGTTCTGAAGCATATTGAAAAATTAAAAAAGAAAAAAGTGTTAAGACATAAAAGCTCGACAAACAGGTTATTGGGAAATAGGAAAATAATTTATACTGTGGTGAAACTGTGGTAAAAACTGTGGTGAAAATTTTGGTGAAACTGTGGAATAAAATTGATAAATTCTTGTTTATCAATAAATAAAAGATAATGCCAATATGAAATAACTGTGTGGATAATTTTAAAATTTAAAAACCGAGAGAAAACTATTCTAAAACAAAGGTTGAATGAAAGGTGGGTGAAAAATTGGGCAAAAAACTTTTTAAGACTACAACTTCCTATTATTGAACAAATTAGCGAACCAAACCGGGTTGGTAGATGGGTTGGTAGTAAAAAATAAAGTAGGTTTTAATGATTACCCCTAAAAAAGAAAGGATTAGAAATTTTCATTCTAATCCTTTTTCATGCTTTGAGGTTTCGAGCGGATTCGAACCGCTGTGAAGGGTTTTGCAGACCCCCGCCTAGCCACTCGGCCACGAAACCAATTTACCTTATTTTTTTTATGCAAAAATAGTAAAACTTTGTCACTTAACAAAATTATTTTTTTCTGAAAACTTTTCCAAAGTAACTGTAAAAGCCTTTACTTTACCGCCAATGGGTGGATTAAGCTTTGATATCTTAATTTTTGCATGCTCTATAAAATCAAACTTTTCTATTATTGCATCCAATATACGCCTGCCAACATTTTCCAAAAGTTTGCTTTTAATTTGCATTTGAGTTCCTATCATATCATAAACATCCTGATAATTTATCGTCCCTGACAAATTATCATTAGACTCTGCTTCTTCCGTGTTTAAAGAGATTTCCATATTTACAATAAAGCGACCGCCTATCTGCTGCTCTTCCTTAAAGCAGCCGTGATAAGCATAAAACTCCATATCCTCAAGTATTAATTTTCCCATGTTTTATTTAAAATGCAGTAAAAATTATATTTCACAAAAGTAATTTTTTTACTAATTTCATTGTAATATTTTTTTAATTTTGTTTGTTTTTCAAAAAAATATATTTCTAAAATAACACCTAAAGTTTCATTTAATGAACAAAAAAGAAAACAACGAATTAAATTCAAATCG
>PWLF01000065.1 GCA_003559475.1 Bacteroidales bacterium | reverse complement strand
TCTATCCGGTTACGATCGCCTGGGTGCTGGTCTTGCCGGTCACGGACCTGGTGTCCAGTTTTTTCCGCCGACTGGTTCGCGGCCAAAGCCCTTTTTCGGCCGACAGCGAGCACCTGCATCACGCCTTGTTGCGTGCCGGGGTCCCCGTTGGCACTATTGTTTGCATAATGTTTTTGTTGCAAGTCATTTTCTCCGCTATCGGTGTACTGGGATGGATGCTGATATGGCCGGAGTATTGGCTGACCGCAGGTGTCGGGCTGATCTTCATCGGTCACTATCTTTTGTCCATGAGGGCATGGCGGCTGATGAAGTGGGTCAAAAGAAAAGGCTCAAAGTGCGGCGGGAAATGAATGTTTTGGGGGACTGGTGTTTCTGATGCTGGTTCTTTTTTTTCTGTTGCCCGCAGGCCTGGGGACTTTGCTGGCCTGGTGGCTGGTGCCGCTGTCCGGGGCCGGGCGGTGGACATTGTGGCTGGGGATCGGGTTGGCATTCGGCATGGCACTAGCCGCTGGCAGCATTTGGCTGCTCGACCTGATCGGTTGGTCGTTTTCAATCGGTTCCCTTGCTGGAGTGATGATTCTGACCGGCTTGGTGTCTTTGGCTTTGGTTTACGTGTTGTCTGGCATGAAGACGATCCAGGCTACCTGGCCGGCATCATCGGAGCAATTGGGAGGAAGTCCAGAAACGCTACCCTGGGCAAGATGGTTGGTCTGGATATTGGCTGCCGTAGTGGTTTTTCGCTATCTCACACTTTTGCCGGATCTCCTGATGCGTCCGGTGTTCCCTTGGGATGCCTGGAAACTCTGGGCCTGGAAGGCCCGGGTGTGGTTCGAATTCGGTGAATTGGTGCCGTTTGTTTCAGGGGCCGAATGGCTTGAGGCTGGTGGCGATGAGTTCGTGATGGAGGGGGGGCATCACCCACATTTCGTTTCCCTGTTGATGTTGTACCCGGTCCTTGTGATCGACTATTGGGACGATAGCCTGATCGGTATCGCCTGGCTTGTTGCCGGAATATCGGCAGCCCTTATGGTGCACGGTCTGCTTCGGCATCTTGGTGCGGTGCCGTGGCTAGCCTGGCTTGGAGTCTCCCTACTGGTCTCTGCGCCGATGTTTGTCTCGCACGTTGTCCTGTTCGGTTATGCCGATTTTTGGGTGATGCTGTATATGCTGGTTTTTGGTGTGGGTCTGCTGCTCTGGATCCGGCATCGAGGCTGGCAGACTTTGTCGCTGATGCTGTTTGCCGGGCTGATGATGTCCGTGTCCAAAGATACCGGAGTTTACTGGCTGCCTGCATTGAGTCTAGCGTGGCTTGCTACATTGCTTTCGAATTGGGTGCTGGTCATTGTCGTGCTGGTTTCTGCAGGTCTGGGGGCGGCGTTGCTGTTGGTCGGGGTAGACCCACTGTTATGGCTCAGCTCGGGGCGCTATGGACTGGAGGCGGGGGTTTCGCTTGAGGGGGTACAGGGAATTGTCCGCCACCTGTTCGTTCGGCAGGACTGGCTACTTGCCTGGTATGTCCTGCCTGTGGTCTTCGGACTGGCGGCCTGGCGGGCCCGATTTATGCCAGAGTTGCGTGGTTTGCTGGTGCTTTCGCTGTTGGCCACAACGTATACGCTGGCTGGTTTCGTCTTCACGCGAGCAGCAGAGTACGCGGCCGATGGCACACTGTTCAGTCGGATCGTACTTCAGTTCTACCCACTAGCGTTGCTGTTGAGCATCCTGGTGATGGGGCAGTGCCTGCAATCATGGCGACCAGATCCAAAGCGATGATTCGCTGTATTTGCGCCATGCTGGTCTCGGCGCTGCTCCTTTGGGGCGGTTTCAGCCTGTATGCCTTGACCGGTGATCGCTATCAGCAAATCATTCCCGGAACGGAGGTGCTGCCCGATATCGTGAACTGGCAGATGATGGTGGGAGAGGGGGGGGTGGGTGAGGATGGATTCGCAATGATGAGCGGTGAGCGTGGAGCTCCCCTATTGCGCCTGGGAATTCGCCTGCCACAAACGGTCATCGCGGAGACAGTGGAAAAAATCAAGCTGGAGTTTGCGCCGGGAGCTCAGTACCGGCGGATGACCATTGGCTGGGGAAGTGCAAGTACGTTTGAACCTGCCCGCCGATCGCCGGTCCAGATGGTTGATGCAACGAGGGGGGTGGTTCAGGTCGATCGGCATCCGCGCTGGTCCGGTGAGATCCGTTTCCTGGCTCTGGATTTGGCAGGGGGAACAACGGAGCCGGTGATGCTTAGGCGCGTCGAGCTGCTACCTGCACGCCCCGGATTCCTGACATTTCAAAAGCGGTTGTTTGGTGAGTGGTTTTCCTTTCCGCCATGGACCCAGCGTAGCACCCATTTCACCATGGTGGCACTGCATGACGAGATTTTGTCGCCGTCGATAGCCATTGCAGTCTGGATTGCGCTGTCCTTGCTGCTGACGATACTGTCGTTCAGGTTTGCCGGGCGGGCGATACTTTCGCCAGTGTTATTGTTGCCGCTGGCTTTGGGCTGGGCACTCCTCGATCTGCGTTGGCAGGCTAATCTGGTGGTCCGCGCCGTAGATGCTGTCGAAACCTTCGCCGGCCAGTCATGGGATGAGAAGCGCACGGGTCATTTTGACGGTGAGTTGTTCGAGTTCATGCGGGATTTGAAGGATACTTTGGGGGGGCAAGTGCCGCGCATTTTTGCCTTAGGGCATAGTGAGTTCTGGCGGCTTAGGGCACGTTATCATGCGGTCCCGTGGTCGGTGCGCACGACCAATCGTTCACTGGAGCATGATTGGGTCAGTCGTCTGCGTAGCGGTGATCTCCTGCTGCTACTGGATACACCCCATGTGCAAGAGCACCCCATGCCTGAAATTGATGCGGCCCAGATGCCGGAGGGGCCAGGTGAGATCCCACTGACTCGGGCCGCTGGTGAGGATGTGCAGGTTGGTCTGGAAGATGGCCAGAGCGTGTTGTCTCTGCAAGGGGCGCAGGGTGAGCTGGTGAGCACTCGTTTCCCCCTGTCGGGTCAACCCGTTGCTTACCGAGCCGAAATGGAGGTGGCAGGCCACGACGGTCCGGCCAGTATTCGCCTGCGTGTGCGGAGGCAAGCCGCCGACGGTCCGGCGGTGACGATATTCGAGCGATTGGTGACGACCGGTGACGCAGATTTGGAAATCGTTCAAGTGCCATTTGTTGCCAATAAGGGAGCGCTTTACGAGTTGACCGTGACCTTGCTGGATGGTGCCGGACTGTCAGTGGCTTCGGTGCGGGTCGACACGATCGACGAGGAGGGCCTGATTTACCTGCATTCTGGCGCGGATGGACCGATGCTGCTCGTTCGGCCGGTCAAGTCAGCTGAAATTGCGACGGCCTACGAAATTCTCTAAAGTCCCCAAAATAGGGGATCCGTGAATCCCTCGCCTTAGGGAGAGAAGTGATGGTGCCCGGGGGGAGACTCGAGCTGCTGTGGTGCTACGCGAGCACTTCTTTTGCCCTGTGGGCAAAAACCGTACTCGCTCCGCGATCCTGATCAATTCCGGATCGAGGAGGTTCTCAATGGGGGAGAGAAGTGATGGTGCCCAGGGGGAGACTCGAACTCCCACATCCTAATGGATACCAGCGTTTGAAGTGCTCCGCGCGCGCT
>PWLF01000030.1 GCA_003559475.1 Bacteroidales bacterium | reverse complement strand
TATTAAGGTGAATAAAAAAATTCTTTGGGAAGTGAAGAAGATTACCAGACTCACTATTTTTTGTTGTCATTTAAAAATAATAAGATAAATATATAAAGAAAAGAGATTTAGAAAAAATATGCTTTTGATTTTAAGGAATTAAAAGTGTAGGAAACATAATGGAACAGAATAAAACTTACATAATCAGAGTCAATGTAGATGAAAGAATGTTTACATACACTGCTAAGATTATTTTTGAGGATGATGACTTTATAACCTTTATTGATAAGTATGATAAAGAATGGACTTATAATAAATCAAGAATTATTTCTTTTGAGGAGGTTAAAGAATAATGGGAACTTGTTGGAATTGTGGGTCACAAGTAACATTAAGTAAAGACCAAACAGAATGCGATAATTGTCATGAAACATTATATTATTATTGTAATAATTGTAAAGAAGGTTTTGAAATAAAAAGTAAAAAAGGAAAGTTAGAAGTATGTCCATTTTGTAGTTATTTTAAGTGCCCTAATTGTGGTGTTTGTTCATGGTCTTGTAAAAGATATGATTGGGAAAAAGAATTCTTAAAAATATTAAGACCTGAAATAACACAAGCAGGTTTTCCAAATCTTCCAGAAAAAGTTAGGAAAATTGTTGATTATATAGAATTACAAAAGATTAGTATAGACAGATTAAATTGCCCAGAAAGAGGTGTGCCTATTTCTTATGCAAAAAATAGAATAAAAAGTTTATTAGCAAAATTTGAAGGTTTTAGGGTTAAGGATGTTCCAGATAGAGAGGCTTTTTTAAAAAGGTTTGATGAAATAAGCAAAAAGGGAGTAGGAAGTATTTGTGCCATATCAAATGTAAGAGAGAAAGGAAGTTATGGTCAAGAGTATAGGGATGCATTTAATCTTACTGTATGTTTAGGTAAATATGAAATTAAAAAAGTAAAACATCCTGAATCTGATAATTATTATGATGTTTTTGTAAGGTGTGAAAAAGGACATTGTAAATATTTAAACATTGATAATTTAATCATAAATGAATGTCCAAATTGTAAGAGTAGATACCCAAGAGGAAAAAAATATTGTCCAAAATGTCCATCAAAACAAAAAGGTAAGAACAAAGGAGAGTTATGGAAATTAAAAGAGAGGTTAAACAATATAGATACCTGCCAATGTTATCGTGGGGATTTTATAAGAGACTAAGATGGTAAGATTAGATGAAGAAATTGAAAAAGTTAAGAAAGAACAAAGAGAGAAAAAATGTTTAGACAAACTTTATGGTGAGATAAGAGAACTTGTAGGGAAAGAACCATTATATGTTGATGAAAAAATAAAATTATTGGCAGAAGAATATAATAAAAAAGAAACATTGATTAGAAAACAACTAAGCCTTTATGAAAAAGAAAAAAAACAAGTAGAAAAAGAAGCAGGTAGAGAGTTGACAGAAAAACAATTTTATATTCTTAAGAAGTATGCCTCAAAAGATAATGAAATGTTGCAACAATCAATAGAAGAAGGGTTGGAATATATTAATATGAATGATATGGTGAGAGCACAATGTAAGACTTTTCTTAATAAAATATTAAGAGAAAGAGGAAAAAATAGAACATTAAAAGAAGAAGTATTATCATTAATGCAAAGAAAAATGTATGGAGAGGCGACAGAAATAATAGTAAAAGAAATAGAGGAAAAAGAATATATTTATACTACAAAAACTGATGCCAAACCAGAAGTTTGGGTTTATAAAGAAGGCATCTACCAACCAGATGGTGAAAGCCACATAAAAGAAATATTGAGAGAGATTATGGAAGAAAATTATAGTGAGTGGTTATATAACCAAATTATATCAAAAATAAAAGCAGATACTTTTATTGACCCTGAATTATTTTTTAAGGATGGTGATGAGTTTGAAATTCCTGTTCAAAATGGAATATTAAACCTGAAAACTTTAGAATTAAAAGAGTTTAATCCAACCAAGATATTCAAAGCAAAACTACCAATAAAATATAAAGAAGGTGAAGCCTGTCCATTAATTGATAAATTTTTAAGTGAAATATTATCATGTCCAGAGGATAAAGATGTATTTTATGAATTAGCAGGATTTGGACTTATTAAAAACTATTTTTTAGAAAAAGCATTTATGCTTGTAGGTAATGGAAGAAATGGAAAATCAAGAGCAGTAGAATTATTAAAAAGACTTGTAGGTTATGATAATTGTGCATCTGTTCCATTAAGTTCTATTGATAGCAATAGCCCATTTGTATGGAAATTATGGAAAAGGTTTTTTAATTGTGCAGGTGATATTAATTCTAAAGATTTAAGGGATACTGCCATGTTCAAACAATTAACTGGTGGAGATATGATTTCAGCGAATATTAAGTTTAAAAATGCAATAGAATTTCATAATTATGCAAAATTAGTTTTTGCTTGTAACGATTTACCAAGAGTTTATGATTATTCTGACGGTTTTTGGGAAAGATGGGTATTATTAGAATTCCCATACAAATTTGTTACTGAAGATGTATATAAAAATGCCACAGAGGAAGAAAAGAAAAATTGGAAAATAAAAGACCCAAACATTATAGATAAAGTTACTACTCCTGAAGAAATGTCGGGTTTTCTTAATATGGCTATTTTGGGATTACACAGGATATTAAAAAATAAAAAGTTTTCTTATACTAAAGGAACTGTTGAAGTAAAGAATAGATGGATTAGAAAGGCAGATAGTTTTATGGCTTTTTGTATGGATATGTTGGTTGGAGATTACGATTCAAGAATAACAAAAAAGGAATTAAGAAAAAGGTATAAAGAATATTGTGTTAAACATAAAGTTGCAGGTGTTTCTGATAGGTCCATTAAAGCAACCTTACAAGAAATGTTTGGTGTATCAGAAGAATATGGTAAAATTACTGATTTTAATTCTAATTCTGAATACATTTGGACAGGTATTAATTGGAAAAAGTAGATAATTTTTCATTTTTACACCCCTATTTCTTATGGAAAAGTAAAAAAAAACCATTTTCTTTATAAAGAAAGATTACTACTATAACATTTACACTGAACCTCTAAAAGAAAAGTCCCAATATCGCGGGATAATACTATTGGAGAACATATGTTAATGTTGTAATAGTAAACTTTAAATAGTTTAATTGTGTTAAAAAAACATGGAAATTAATGAAATAAATAATATTGCATTTCAGTTAGACCCACAAAATGGAAGGATTACAAAAATAAAAATATTGAAATCATTACTTGATGGTAAAAAAAATGCACATGAAATAAAAAGGATTTTAAATTTATCATCTTATTCCCACATGATGAAATTCTTAAATCAATTATATGATTTGTATTTAGTTGATTTTGAAGAAAAGGTTTGTTCAAATGATTATTTAAATTATGTAATGAAAAAATGGTATTTAACAGATTTAGGTATTGAATTTATAAATTTCTTTAAAGAAACACCATTAACAAGAGGTATTACACAAAGTATGGGTAAAGAAAGGGTAAAAAGAGAATTAAAAAAGAATAATAATGATGTCACTTTATAATTAAAACATAAATATATAAATAAAAGGGTATTAGTAAAATTATGAAAAACAAAATGCAAGATTTTTTAGAATGGGTTGAAAAGGTGTTAGAAGAATC
>PWLF01000210.1 GCA_003559475.1 Bacteroidales bacterium | reverse complement strand
TTACAAAATGACCCACAAAAATATTTCTTGCTGCGTAATCTTGATTTGTAGTTATGGTTTCATTTTGTATATAAAGGTCATTAAAATCATTTATTTTTCCATTTCCATATACTGTATATCTTCCCGGAAAAGTAACACAATCATTACTTGGTGGTAAGATATTGGTATTAACACCATTTATATATCCGGAATGTAAATCTATTGCACTGCTTGAATCTACCAGATTAACATGAGCTCCATCCTCTAAACAAAAATATGGATAACCAAAAAATGGCCATGTTATAATTTTACTATAAATGTCGATTTCAGTACTTGAATTTGAAGAAAGCAGAATAGTTCCACCATCAAAAAGATTAAAAACCAAGTTCATCCAAGGCAAGTTGAGGTTGCCTTCAACAACCAAGGCACTATTATTGCCTATTACTATTTCCCCCCTTTTTCCCATATTAAGTATGCCAGTAACAATTAATTTTCCTCCATCATGAATAATTATATCACAATCATCAAGCATTGTCAGCATACATGAGATTTCCAGAGTTTTACCCGGGTTAATAATTATATCCAAACTTCCTACTGTAGGCATGGACCAAACAGTATCTTGAGAAACAACAATATCACCAGGATCAACTTGTTTTATATTTTTAAGGTATCTGGTGCGGGCAGGATTACTTGAAAGAACCCTATGAATATGACCTATTTGTAAAGGAGATAGCCACGTTTTGTTTTTATTATATCCCATCATATTATTCGAACAATAATCATCTTCATCGGGACAACACCAACCAGAATATTCTGGGCAATATAATTCAGGATAAAATCTAAGATATTCATAATGCTGACAAGGAGGATTAGGATTATCATGCCTAACGAAAGTATGTCCCAAACCAAAAATATGACCTAATTCGTGAGCAATTAGAGGGTTCACTGTATAATGAGTTCCGCCATAAGGGTAATTTTCGTTAGGATTTTCCTCATAATTTGTAAAAATATTATACATTATAACTTTTCCAATACGTGGTGGATCAGAATATGGATATGGAAGCCCCATCCTAGCAGTCCCTCCAACTACCACATTACCCAATTCACCATGATATCCGGTAGGAATAAGAAATATATTAATCTCTGTTTCCATATTTATTACAAAATTCTCTCTACAATAGCTAAAAAATACATGGTGACCTGTACCGTTTATTTCATCCAACCCACCATCATCCTGATGAAAGTGAATGCCTTCAACCGAATATCTTATTCTGGAATCCTCAATATACGGATCCCCTGTTTCTCCACCATATCTTGGAGCTTGAATGTTTTCCATTCTGCCATTTACGCTTTCTGACCATGTTTCGCTAAAAAGAGAATTTAAATAAGTCATGTGATCCGGATTATTTTGGTTAAAATTATTTTCTCCATTTTCATCCTGAATCACATTAATATTAACTCGTACGTATTTTATCGGTGTTTCGGGAGTGGGGATAAAATAATGATTGTGAATAGTATCAGCATCATCAATTGACCACAAATAACTTTTAGTCATTTTTGAATTAATACATTCAAGGTCATAGATTGTTTTTTCATACGATGTTTTAAATTTTTCTTCCGGTGGAGAAGTAAAACATTCACCATAATCTTGTGCAAAAATGTGAATATGAGTAATTAATAAACAAAAAAATATAGTTAACATCAAAGATTTCATATCTGTATAAGTTTAAGTTTTTAAATAATTTTTATAAATAGTTATCTTACTGTACTATTTTTGATTACTCTGCGAATAAATGATTTACCATTCATAAAAGTAAATTCCAATAAATAAACACCATCTTCCAATGGCTTTATGTTTGCAGTATTTGATGTGAAATTAATATAATAAGCTTTACCTGTTATATCGTAAGCCATAACACTTTTAAGTTCAGAAAACCCCTCATCCCATTCAATGTTTATTAATCCATTTGTAGGATTAGGATATACTTGTATGTTTTCATAATACAAAAAATGTTCATCCGTGTCAAGAGTTAAAAGTGTTGAATCACCAAGTACCACCCAGTAAGTAGCTATAGGTTTTCCTTCATTATCTATATAATAACAATAACAATACCCATCATAATCAATTGAATATTCTTCCCAGTTATCTGGATAATTTGCAGTAAATGTATAATAATCTTGCTCATGTAGTACTATTCTGTCAAAATTGCTAAAATGGTTTATCATATCCCACCAAAATTGTCCGTGTAATGGAGTAAATAAACTTCCGTTTAATTCAGGATTATCAAAGAGTTCCGGATTCCATGATGCAGTGACAGGCCAATGTATAGCATGAATATCTATATTCACACTTTTGACTGGCGGTTCAACAATTTTTTTCTTTGAATGGTACAATTCATAATCATAATCCCAGTTTGCACCATTAATATCCACCTGATTTGTAATCCTCACATCAAACACAGAATCAAAAGGTATATCAGCAATATTTTCTTCTCCAAAGTCAGGATTGATAGTATCACGAGAGCCATAGGTATCGTAGCCGATAATCAGTGTGTCACGATTCCCTTCAGCGTCTTCAAAACACATCTCAAAACTGAAATCTTGCGTATATAAGCCACAAGAAAGCAACATAACAAAAAATAATAAACTTAGCTTTTTCATAATTTAAATTTTTTGAATTTTAGTATTAATAGTTTTATCGCTAAAATGTATTGTTAAAATATAAGTTCCTGCTTTAATTTTACTAAAATCTACTTCACAGTTATTATATTGTATGGGAACTCTTTTACCATCAATAGTCCATAATTTTATTTTATGAATTTCATGACAATTATCCACGTTGATTTTAGCTGTTGAAGACACAGGATTAGGGTAAACAAGCAACTTTTCTATTGATTTTTCATTGATATCGGAAGGAAAATAATCGCAATCTACATCTTCGTTAAAGTTATATAATGGAAAGTTGTCATTTTTATAACATCTGATACCTTTAAGAGAATGTTCTGAATAGGTAGTATTTATTGGAAAGAAGGAAATATCAATAGCTCCTATTTTTTCAATAATTTCATAACCAATAAAATAGTTCGGATACTCTCCATATTCATAATCCGGTTGCAACTCATAATCAATCATAATTCTTTTAAGTGGCTCGTCATTAATATAAATAGTGTCAACGGATTGAACCACAGCTACACTATAAGGACCAAATTCAGTTGTATCTATTTTAACAAAAACTTCCGACGGAGGTATTTTCCATATATCCCCGGGCATTGAATTAAAGTTATATAACTCATATATAGTATCAAGGTATTCATGATAAAAATAAACAATGTTATTTTCTTCTCTAACATAGTAACAACTTTCCCTAGTACTTTGGCTGTAAATTTCATTCAAATAATCCCAACCTTCCCCATAACAACTAAACACTTGAAAAGTTAAATCCTGAATAATAGTATCTTTGTTATAATAATTCATAATATAACCCGAACCGGTATACGTCCATGAATCATAATACCATACAGGATTATCATTAAACCAAGAGCTTTGTGAAAAAGAAAGTTGTGTTGTTGCTAAAAACAAAATTGCTGTAAATAATCTGAAAATTTTCATAATCTTTCTGAATTAATAACGATTAAGTAGATTTTAATAATAGTTGTATT
>PWLF01000113.1 GCA_003559475.1 Bacteroidales bacterium | reverse complement strand
TCTAAGCTTAGATGAAATCACAATTGATATTGATAACCAACTGGAAAATTTGAGGAGAAGTCAAAGTGGTAAGATTTCCGTCAATCCGAGAAATATTGCAAAAATTCCGGAATTTGCCGGAGGAAACGGAGTTATTAGAAATCTTCAAAGCTTCCCCGGTATTCAAACTCATAGCGACGGATCAGCATTCTTTTACGTCAGAGGAGGTAATAAAGATCAAAATCTCATATTGATAGATGAAGCCCCCGTTTATAATCCTGCTCACCTTTTTGGCTTTTATTCGGTTATTATTCCGGAAGTTGCTAAAGAAATTAATATATATAAAGCGGATATGCCTATTGATAAAAGTAGCAGAGTTTCCAGTCTTGTTGAAGTGCACACTAAAGACGGAAGCATGAAAAAACATGGCGTTGAAGGGGTTTTGAATCCTTTAATGTATAGATTTTCTCTTGAAGGACCTATCGTTAGAGATAAAGTGTCTTTTTACACTTCTTATCGAAGATCAAACTTTGACTGGCTTTATAAACAAACTGCCCCTAATAGTGATTTATACATGTCGGATTTTAACACAAAACTAAACTGGCAAATCAATAATGAAAACAGAATTTATTTAGCTTGTTTTTTTGGCAATGATAATTACACTTCGATAACAGAAAATAATCAAAAATTTGGCTTGAAGTGGCAAAACTTCACCTCTACTTTAAGATGGAACAAAATATTTAATAGCCGACTGTTTTCTAACGCTACTATTTATATAAGTGATTATAATTATAACTTACTAACCGGTGGCGACCCCTGGCAATCGGCAATATCAGACCTTGGAATAAAATATGATTTCTCTTATTTTTCAAGTCCCGACGAAACTATTAGATTTGGGTTTTCTAATACCTGGCATCAATTTAACCCCGGAAATATTGAAACGGAGGATGAAACCAATCCGTATTATTATAATATATCTGCAGGAAAAGCTACTCACACCACATTGTATGTAAACAGAGAAAAAAGATTGAGCAATAAATGGGCTTGGACTGCCGGAGTTAAAATGCCGGTTTGGATTAATAAAGGACCAAATATTGTTTATGGGTTTGATGAAGATTATAATGTTATAGACACATTATTGTTTCAAGACGGAGAAAGAGCGAAAACATATATTAACTTAGATTGGAGACTAAGTGCCGCTTATAATATTAATGACTTCTCAGCACTGAAAACCAGCTACGGAAATTACAATCAATATCTTCATCTTATATCAAACTCAATAAGCCCACTATCTTCTTTCGAGATATGGATGCCAAGCGGACATAATATAAAACCTCAACAAGCCCGACAGCTTACTTTTGGTTACACATGGCTTGAAAATAATTATGGTCTTGAGTTTAATTCAGATGTTTTTTACAAAAGAATGTTCAATCAAATAGAATATTCAAATCATGCAAATTTAATGCTTAACCCTTTGGTAGAAGGAGAATTACGATTTGGAGAACGCCAATCTTACGGCTTTGAAGTTTCTTTAGAAAAAAATCAAGGAAGAGTTATCGGATGGGTTAACTACACTTATTCCAGAGTTTTTAATCAATTTGAAGACATTAATGATAATAATAAATATCCGGCTTTTTATGACAGACCTCATGATTTTACGATATTTGTCTCATGGTTGATAACTCAGAGATTAAGCATGTCTTTTAATTGGGTTTATCATACCGGATCTGCGATTACCAGTCCCGTTGGGTTCTACAACTATCAGGATAAAGTTGTTCCAATATATGGAGAAAGAAATAATGACAGACTGCCGAATTACCACCGGCTTGATTGGGCAATTAATTTCCAAATTAACCAACCGCATAGAAGATATCAGCACAGTATTAGTTTTGGAATTTATAATTTATATAATAGGGAAAATGCAGTATCGGTTAATTTTAATAAAGTAGAAACACAAGAAGGAAACTTTGTTGTTCCGGCTAATTTATACGGAACACATGATATTTTGACAACAAAAAAATATATGATGGGCTTTATGCCGTCTTTAACATATAAGTTTAAACTATAGAATAATAGTTTTAAAAAAAGTTTTTTTAAATTTGTAATAATGAAAATATTCAAAAAAATCATACCATTAATCTACATTTTTATTATTTCCTGTGAGAAAGAGGTGGATTGGGATATTGTTCCTCAAGATATTAATACTATAGTTGTTGATTGTATATTAACAAATGAATTTAAAAAGCAAGAAATAAGATTATCTTATCCTATGTTTGATATAAATGAACAACCAAAACCTGTTACTGGAGCAAAAGTTAAAGTATCATATAACCAAAATGAAATGATTTTTGAAGAGTCTGAACATACTAAAGGGCTTTACATCAGCGAGAATTCGTTTGCTGCAGCTGTAAACGTCAAATATTCTTTAACTGTTGACCTTGATACCGCATTTTATAAAGCCGAAACATATATGGTTCCGATTTTCCCGGGCGCATTGCCAAAATTAATATATGATAATAAAAAGTTTAGCATTGATTGGAGTAATCCTAAATTCAGTCCGTTTGAGCAGGCTAAATATGTTGCTGTTATTAATTGGAATCATTTGCCGGGATATGAACACCCAGATTCTATTTCAAAAGCAAAAATAGAGTTTTATACTTTAAATACGATTGATGTTAATTACATAATATTTCCGCAAGAAAAAGAGCGAGTATTTTTTCCGCCCGGCAGTATTATAAATATATCAAAGTACTCCATAAACAATGAATATGGAGAGTATCTTAGAGCTGTTTTGTCGGAAACGCAGTGGCAAGGAAGTTTGTTTGAAAATGAAAGAGATAACCCACAAGGAAATATATCAAATGATGGACTGGGGTATTTTGCTACTTGTGCAGTATTAAGAGATACTATAATTGCGGGCTTTGAAAAAAAGTAAAATAAATATAAGGGTAAAATTACACTTATGTGTTATATGAGTGAAAACATATTTTATTAACCAAAAATTTTAGAAAAATGAAAACACAAAATTTAAATTCGCAAAAGAAAATGAATGAAGCTAAACGCTCTTCATTATTTAGAACTCCTTCTTTTAAAGCAGCTTTAAGTTGTTTAATATTTGTAGCTGCAATAATTTTTTCAGCTTGTGACAAAGACGATGATGATGTAAAAAAAGACCCTGAGAGTATTGTTCCCGAAAGATTTGCTATTGACATTCCAAGCTCTATCAGCTCACAAGATTCAAAAACAAAATCGTCAAAAGTTGATACTTTAAGAGGAGAAGATCTTTACCAGCACCTTAGAAATTTTATAGGTGCCGGAGAAGCATCTGCTAAACTTATTCAAGATGTGCTTTTATGGGTAGCTTTACATAATCTAACACATCCTATGGAATTTACCTTCATTAGTGATGATGATGGTAGAGCAAAACACCTCTCAGTTGTTGAAAATGTTAAATTTGACGGGAAAAATTGGCAATATTGCTTGACAGTCAAAGATATCGAAAATGGAATGACTAAAGATACAAATATCGGTCTTCAGATCTTTTATGATTTAGACCCTATTGTTGGTACTGCGATACTTAATTTTTATAATATTGATCGCAATCATGATAAGGTTTTCAAAGACACTTATTATAAAGTTGAATATAGCGAGAAAGGAAATCTCGGATATGAAAAACATATGATAGTTAGCATTGCGGATTTCCCTATTCCACCACAAGAGCCAAATATTTACGCTCTAACAAATATGAAAATGTTTGTAGGAAAAACCGGAGATATTATCAGCATTTACGGCAATTCCAAGCATCCAAACGCTTTCTTCTTTGATGATAAAGAAACAGGTTTTAACTGGGCTTTTGTAGCAGCTGCTCATGACAAAAAGAATATTGCAGTAGCAGAAGTTGGATTACCACCGATGAATCTTGATGCTGATGACAGATATACTCTTCTTGAAGAATACTCAATGGAGAATGTTTTAAAAAATCAAATTCTCTCAGTTTGGCCTACTATAGATACTGAAATACTTAATGCTTATTTATACGAAACAAAAGCTCCCGCATTTTTTAATAATGGAGGGTTTGTTCAAGGTCAAACAGCCCCTACAGATGACTATCTTCCTCTTGAAGGGAAAATTCAAGATTTGGTACCATATAATCCAAAAAAAGATATTCTAAATCTTCTTATTGAATTCTATGAATAATCATAAGTAACCCATGAAAAACCCCAAAGTTATTGAAAACTTTGGGGTTTTTTTATTACCATTTGAATTTTTGATTATATTTGCATGTTTTGTTAACACCAATATAATTATGAATAAAAATAAATAAATATTACTATATAAAAATATACTATAGCTTAACATAAATGAAATTTTCAAACAACAATAAGATATTACCATCAAAAGCCGAGACCATAAAATTTACTCAAAATCTTTGTGTTTGGCTTTTCCCTGCTATTGAAGGGGAAAAAGGCATAAATACTCCCAATAAAAAAATTATCAAAACATTAAACAAACTTTTAAAACCAATAGAAAACAGATTAAAAACAGACAAAGAAAGTATAATAAACTCTTTTTTATCTTCACTTCCTGATATAAAAAAGAAACTACAAGCTGATGCAGGATTTATAAATGAATGTGACCCTGCATCTACATGTAAAGAAGAGGTCATGTTGACTTATCCGGGGTTTTATGCAATTTTAGTCTTTAGATTAGCAAATAAGCTTTACGAGCTAAATGTTCCATTGATACCCAGAATCATGACAGAACACGCTCATTCAGTTACCGGAATTGATATACATCCAGGAGCTACTATTGGCGATAACTTTTGCATTGATCATGGAACAGGCATTGTTATTGGAGAAACTTCAGTAATAGGAAATAAAGTTAAAATATATCAAGGGGTAACTATAGGGGCTTTAAGTGTTAAAAAAAATAAAGTAGCAAAAAAAAGACATCCAACAATTGAAGACAATGTAATTATTTATGCAGGCAGTACAATTTTAGGTGGAGAAACAACTATTGGACATGATAGTGTTATTGGAGGAAACGTTTGGCTAACTAATAGCATACCCCCTTATTCTATAGCTCAAAATAAAAGCAATATTAGTATAAATCAAAAAAAGAAAAAAGAAAATATAAAAAAAGACAATTAATTTTTGATTCATCATTGGTTTTTAATTAAAAAACCGCTAAATTTGCACCCCGTTAAAAAATATTTTATTGAGAAGAATATTTAAAAATAATAATCTGTATTAATTACATTCTAATGTAAATAAATCTTTTAATTATAATAAAATGAAACGAACATATCAACCTTCAAAAACTAAAAGAAGAAACAAGCACGGATTCAGAAAAAGATCCGAAACGCCAAGTGGAAAAAAAGTATTAGCTGCCAGAAGAGCTAAAGGGAGAAAAAATCTTTCTGTATCAAGCGAAAAAACTTATAAATAAATTAAAAGATATTTTTCCTTATTAAGCCGTTATGTGTTTACATGTAACGGCTTTTATTTTTTTATTAGATTTGTAAAAATATTATTTGTAAAACATCCTTTTTATTTTTATGGGATTACTAAGAATTATAGCTATTTTTATACTCATTTATCTTGTTTTCAGGGTAATTACTTTATATGTAATGCCTTGGCTTCTTAAAAGATTTATTAAAAAACAACAAAAAAAATATTACAATAAAAACTACTATAATAAAGAACATAATCACAACTACAACAAAAAGAAAACTAACACAAAAAAGCAATTATCTTCTGACGATATAGGAGAGTACGTAGATTATAAGGAAATAAAAAATGACAAAAACTATAAAGAAAAAAAATAATGAAAGAATTTTTTAAAAAAGAAAAAGCAAAGAAATTAACACCCTATTTGGTAGCAATAGTCATTTTTGTAACTTTAACCATTGCTTATGTCAACCCTGTTTTAGAAGGCAAAGGACTACTACAAGATGACAATGTAAAGTGGAGAGGAATGGTTCAGGAAATTGAAAATTTCCGTGATAAACATGGGGAAGAACCTTTATGGACAAATTCTATGTTTGGGGGTATGCCGGCTTATCAAATATCCGTTATTTGGTCATCAAATATATCAAACTTCTTTCATGACATTATGACTCTTTGGTTACCAAGACCAGCTGATATGATATTTCTTTATTTTGCGGGATTTTTTATTCTATTGCTTTTAATGAGAATAAATCCATACCTGGCTATAACCGGAGCTGTTGCTTTTGCTTTTGCTTCTTACAATTTCATTATTCTTGATGCGGGACACAACTCTAAAGCTATAGCCATTGGTTATATGGCGCCTGTTTTAGGAGCTATTATTTATACATTTAGGGGAAACTATTTGTCAGGAGGATTGTTATTTGCAATTTTTATGTCACTGCAACTCTTTGCTAATCATTATCAAATGACTTACTATCTTTTGATAATAGTTGTAATTTTTGGATTATTTGAATTGTATGAAGCTATTCAACAAAAAAAATACAAAGAATTTTTAAAACCTATTGGAGTTTTATTTATTGGACTAATCATTGCGATAGGAGTTAATATTGGAAATATATGGGCAACTTATGCTTATGCTCCTAATACTATGCGGGGCGGGACTGAATTAACTATTGGCGACAGAGAGACTTCAGACGGTTTATCAAAAGAATATATAACTGCATGGAGTTATGGGAAAATCGAAACTTTCTCTCTAATGATCCCGAACATAAAAGGAGGGGCTACCGGGGCATTAGGCAATAACCCAAAAGCACTTGAAGAAGTTGATAATAGATTCAGAGGAGAAGTTGCTCAGTGGAATCACTACTGGGGAGACCAACCATTCACATCGGGACCTGTTTATGCAGGGGCTATTGTCATTTTATTCTTTGCTATCGGGCTTTATTTATTCAAAGGGAAACTTAAATGGGTTTTATTAATTTCTACCATTTTATCAATACTATTATCATGGGGAAAGAATTTTATGCCTCTAACTGATTTTTTCATAGATTATATTCCCTGGTATAACAAATTTAGGGCTGTCTCAATGACACTGGTAATAGCAAGTCTGTGTATTCCTTTCATTGCAATTAAAGGATTACAAAAAATAATAGATAACCCAAATTTAATAAAAATAAAAGACAGAAAGTTTCTTATAGCAGTTGGGTTAACTGCAGGATTAACATTCTTATTTTATTTATCACCTCAAACATTTTTTAGTTTTTTTAGTAAACAAGAAACTGAAATGATAGCAGCACAAGCATCTGACCCTCAGGCTACCGGACATATAAACATGCTTGTAAATAACATCGAAAATGCCAGAGCAGCTATTTTTAAAGCAGATGCATCAAGAAGTTTGCTTTTTATGTTGATATCTTTAGTTGCTTTACTACTATTTACAAACAAAAAAATAGGAAAGTATTCTTTTATAGCAATTATAACTATTTTTATTATCACCGACATGTGGGTTATAAATAAAAGATACTTAAACAATGAAGATTTTACTTCTTTAGATAAAATTGAAAGCCCTGTAACCCCTACAAGAGCTAATTTGCAAATACTTAACGACCCAAATAAACCTGATACCAATTTTAGAGTTTTTAATACTTCAACTGATCCGTTTAATGAAAGTAATACTTCATTTTTCCATTTTTCAATAGGGGGTTATCATGGAGCTAAACTTCAAAGATATCAAGACTTAATTGATATTCATATTTCTCGAGGCAATATGAATGTTCTTAATATGCTCAACACTTCATATTTTATTGTTAGAGGTGAAGACCACCAACCGCAAGCTCAACGTAATCCCGGAACATTAGGGAATGCTTGGTTTGTAACAGAATATAAACTTGCAAATAACGCTGACGAAGAGATATTAGCTCTTGACAACTTTGACCCAAGCAAAAAAGCAATTATTGACAAACGTTTTGAAAATTATATTGAAGGAAAAGTTTTTAAATATGACAGCATAGCTAATATTGAGCTTGTTAACTACAGAACTAACAAACTAGTATATGAATCTGTTTCAGAAAAAGAACAGCTTGCAGTATTTTCAGAGATTTTTTATGAAGATGGATGGGAAGCATATATAAATGGAGAGCCTGCGCCACATTTCAGGGCAAATTATGTTTTAAGAGCAATGGTGATTCCTCCGGGCGAAAATGAGATAAAATTTTATTTCAAACCTCGTTTATATCACATGGGATCAAATCTAGCTTTTATTTTTAGCGCTATAACTGTAATCCTTATATTATCTTATATAGCAAAAATTATATATACGTTTAATAAAAAACAATAATTTATTAAATACGCGATTTTTTAAAAATTGAAAAAAGTACTAATAGTAACATATTACTGGCCACCAAGCGGAGGCCCGGGTGTTCAACGCTGGGTTAAATTTGTTAAATACCTCAAGCTTAAAGGTTGGGAACCAATCGTTTATACTCCGGAAAACCCCTCGTATAACTTTAAAGATAACTCCCTTATCAAAGATATACCTGATGATATTACTGTTATAAAACAAAAGATATGGGAACCTTATAAAATATTTAAAAAACTTTTGTTTTTCAAAAAAGGAGACAAAATTAAATATGAAGGGTTTATCTCAAGTCAGGGAGGGTCATCTTCTTTTTTATTTAAGCTATCATTTTTTATAAGAAGCAATCTTTTTATACCCGATTCCCGCAAGTATTGGATAAAACCATCAGTAAAATTTCTTAAAACATATATAGAAAAAAACAATATCCCTCTAGTGGTAACAACAGGGCCACCTCATAGCATGCATATCATAGGCATGAAATTAAAACAGTCCTTAAAGAGTATAAAATGGATTGCTGACTTCCGTGATCCTTGGACCAGCATTTATTATTTTAATGACCTTAAGCTATCAAAATTTGCTAAGAAAATTCACATCAAACTTGAAAGCAAAGTTCTAAACAAGTGTGACAAAGCAATTGTGGTTACAAAAAGCATGAACGAAAGCCTTAAAAGCAAAGGCATAAATAAAGGTGTTACTATTACAAATGGATATGATGAAGAAGATATAAAAAACCACAAATCTACAAATAGAGACAAAACATTTAGTGTTGTTCATACAGGAAATATAAATGTATTAGAAAACAATGATGCCCTATGGAGAGCTTTTAGTGAAGCATTAAATGAAAACAAAAACCTAAAAAATCATCTCAAAATTAAATTAGCCGGAAAACTTGACGCTTCCGTTATTAATTCAATTAATAAGTATAAACTAAATGATTACGTAGAAATCCTCGGTTATTTACCTCACAAAAAGATTATTGAATTACAATCAAAAGCACAGTTGTTATTATTGATATTAAGTCAGGTATCATCTACTAAATATATACTAACAGGAAAAATATTTGAATACCTTGCAGCAAAAAGACCAATATTTGCAATCGCTCCTTATAATGGAGAAGTTGATAAAATTATAAAAGAAAATAAAGCAGGGGAAGTAGCTGACTTTAATGAAACCGGAAAATTTAAACAGATTATCACTTCTTACTTTAATGATTTTCTCAATGATGAGATTAAAAATATTGATAATCAAGTAGAAAAATACTCCAGGAGTAGCCTTACAAGTGAGTTAATAGAATGCTTTGAAACAGAATTAAAATCATAATAATACACTTATAACTAAAAACTAATAATACATTAATCTATTTTAGCTTTTATTAGCAACCTTACATAAATATTCCAACTTATAAAAATCAAAAATCCATAACTTGGGATTTTTCCCACACAAATTTCTTACCATTAAACCCTTAAACAAATTATACTTAAAAATTAGAATATAGTTAATTCCTATTTTTCTTGCTCTTCTGTATATTTTAAGTAGCCCTACCATATCTGCAAAAGCAGTATCATAATCTGTATTTTTATATAAATTCCACAAATTTTCTATCCCTTCTTTAGTTTTTTTAAAAAACACATCAAATTTTTCAAGTCCGACATGCAATAATGGATTATCAATATGAGTAACATTGACATTATTAATTTTTAGCTTATATCCAAAGAATGTATCTTCATGCCCATATTTAACCAAAGACTCATTAAACCTAAATTTTGAAAATAATTCTTTATCAATCATAAAATTCCCTGTCATAAAAGAATTATGAGGGTTTTTAGATCGCTGACCCACTGATTTTTGTTCCCTGTTTATTCCGTAATACCATCTAAAAAACATTTTTTCATCCTCCGGCATAATACCATAGCAAATTCCTCCGCAAACAACAATATTGCGATTACCAAATTTTTGATATTTTTCAAGAAAATTATCATCACAAACTAACATATCACAATCCAAAAAAACTAAATTATTATAATTTGCTTTACCGGCAAGATAATTACGATTTTTTGCTCTCCCTATATTTTTTTCTAACTGAAAATATTTAACGAATTTTAGTTTACTTAATTTTTTATTCTCCAACCTATACTTATCATCTGAGGCATCATCAGCCAACAATATTTCAAAATCAACATCAAGTTTTTCACCTTGAGATTTAAGTGATAACACTAGTTCATTGACATAATAATTATATACAGGAATACAAACAGATAGCATTTTATGGAATTATCTATGTTAAAAGTTTCAAAGTTAATTAAATAAACTTATTTTGAATAATTTTGACAAGTTCTTTTACAGCATTCTCTTGTTGGACATTTTTTTTAATCACATCTTTCTTCTTATAAATGTGCATTTTGCCTTCTCCTGCACCAATTAACCCATAGTCGGCATCAGCCATTTCTCCCGGACCGTTAACTACACAACCCATAATAGCAATTTTTAAACCCGACTCCCCTTTCATTTTGCTTTTGAGCTCATTTACTATTTTGGGTAAATCAAAAGATGTTCTTGCACATGTTGGGCATGAAATATACCTGTTTGATGTAATACGTAAGCCAAAAGATTGCAATAAATAAAACGCCAGCTCTGAACCTTTTTTATTAAAAAAATCATTATTTATATTAACCCACAAACCGTTTATAAGATTTTCAGCTAAAAAATATCCCGGAATATTTGATGCTTGCACAATTATCTCCTCCCAATCATTGCTGCCTATTTCAAACTTTATAATTACAGGCATTTTATAACTATTTATAAATCTTATTGCTTCTAAAATACTATAAACACTATCTCTTTTTGATATTCTTAAAATAATACTACTGTTTTTTAAAGCAGAAACAGACTTAATAATATCTTTTGAAATCTCAGTAATTTCAGCATTAATAAAGATAAAAGAAACATTATAAAGATTTTCTTTTTTTATTTTGTCTATTTCTTTAATATCTATAAGTGGAAAAGTATTATTATAATTTTTTTGCCAAATACTAATTGGAACAATTAATTTTCTATCTGAATTATTTTCAAAAAGCGATTCAGAGAATAAGAAATCAGGCTTATTTTTTTTATTATCTTTTTCCGAATTCTTATCACATTCCTTATTTGACCCTATAACAATAATATCATCAAATATTTTTCTTATTGAGTTATTGCGAATTCTTTCAAAATCTCTAAACTTTTCAATTTCATTAAAATCACTTTTCTTTGATTCATTTATCACAGTAAAACTTTTATCAAACTCTTTTGCAATTTTTTTTGCAAATGGAATCTCTTTTTCGGGACTTTCTGACAAACTTACTCTTATGGTATCACCAATGCCATCATTTAATAAAGCGCATATTCCGGTGGCAGAATTGATTCTTCCTTCATCTCCTATTCCGGCTTCTGTAACTCCTAAATGCATAGGGTAAGAGATATTCCTGCTATACATAATTTCAGCCATTTTTCTATATGCATCTATCATAATCAAGGGGTTACTTGCTTTAAGAGAAATAACAGTATTATAAAAACCTTGGTCTTCAAAAATTTTCAAGTATTCCAAAGTTGCCTGGACTATCCCCTCTGATGTATTGCCATATTTCTCAATAACTCTTGGCGACAAAGACCCATGATTAGTACCTATACGTATTGCAGTACCATAATCTTTACAAACCAATAATAATGGAGAAATCTTTTCATATATTTCTTCAAGTTCTTTTGAATTATTTGAAATCTCTTTAGCGTTATTATAACCTGAAAAGTAATAATTACCCGGGTTAATTCTAATTTTTTCAACTATTTTAGCGGCTACAATTGCAATTTTTGGATTAAAGTGTATATCAGCAATAATGGGCGTTTTATATCCTGCTAAACGTATTTGTTTTTTAATTTCACTTAAATTTTCAGCGCTCTTTATATTTGGTACAGAAATCCGAACCAAATCCACTCCGGATTCAATCATTTTAAGACATTGAACAACAGTATCATTAATATCAAGTGTGGAAGCATTTGTCATTGACTGTATCCTAATCTGATAATTCCCGCCAATAGGGACATTACCAACATTAACGACCCTAACGGGTAATCTTCCTCGCCACTTTTTTGTAATTATACTATGCATTTCACAAAATAGCTTTATTTATTATTCTTTACTAATTATGACAAGACTATTTAAATAACTTATTTTGGATTCTTATTAGCTATTATAAACAATACTAAAAAAATCAAAACAAAATATAATCCAAAAAATAGAAAATGAGTATTGCTCCAGTTATTAACAAAATTAATTATAAATAAAGCCATTAAAAAAGACATTAATGAGAACATTAAAAAGACCAAAGCAACTTTCTTTTCAGAGAGCCCTATATATGATAAATGGTGTGTTGTATGATCTTTTCCACCAACAAAAGGAGAAGAACCTTTTTTTATTCGCTTTATAAACACAGTTGTAGTATCAATAATTGGAAGTGAAAATGCAATAACAACCACCATAAAATTCATGCTGTTTATTTTATCACCATTAATATCTGTACCATTCCAAAAAAACAATATAGCAATTGATGCTAAAAAAACTCCAAGAAATTGGCTCCCGGTATCACCCATAAACATTTTTGCCGGGTTCCAATTATAAAAAAGGAAGCCGGTTAAAGCAGCTGCAGGACCTAATAAAATAACAAACAAAGGATTTGTTATATCATTTTGCAAAACTAAACTAGTTAAAACAACAAATATGATTGATAATGAAACCACAGAAGTAATACCATCCATATTATCCAACATATTTATAGAATTCATAACTCCAACTACCCAAAATAAAGTAAGCAAATAATTATAAATATCATTTTGAAAAAAATCAATATATACTCCTGTAACTATCAATATAAATGCACAAAGTATTTGAGCAAACAATTTTATTAAAGGCTTAGTATTGTATGCATCATCAAATAATCCTAACAAAAACCCAATAGTTACAGCTAAGAATAACCCTAACATTTGCAAATTTAAATATTCATTATAACTCCTATTTAAAAAAGCAAACGAAACAATAGTAATAAGAAAAACAATATAAAAAGAAATTCCTCCAAGTGATGGCTTTTCTTCACTATTCCACCTTATTATATTTTTATCTTTAAAATTACGAATTCCAAGAGTTTTGGAAAATTTCAACAATAAATGATTTATTAATAATGAAAAAAGAAAAGCTAATATAAAATACAATATAAAAAAAGTAATATTTTGTTCCATAAAAAAATATTTAGTTAAACTTTATATTCAAAAGGGCTCTCAAAATATTTTAACAAAGGAGCATTTTTATCCTTTAAAGATATAATTGGATCACTTATCCCCCAATCAATCTTAATTTGAGGGTCATTCCATTTTATAGTTCTCTCCGACTCCTTGTTATATGGTTTTGTGCACTTATACATAAAAATTGTATTATCTTCAAGTGTTCTAAATCCATGAGCGAATCCCGGCGGAATCCAAAACATTTTCTTTTCAGAAGCTGTAATTATAATTTTATAATATCTACCATAAGTAGGACTATTTTTCCTAATATCAACAGCAACATCAATAACACTTCCACAAATAACTCTTATTAGCTTACCTTGTTCATACGGTGGAACTTGAAAATGCAATCCTCTTACTACATCTTTTACAGAACAAGACTGATTGTCTTGAACAAAATC
>PWLF01000265.1 GCA_003559475.1 Bacteroidales bacterium | reverse complement strand
ATGTTGTTTGTTAGTTTACGTGTCAATTTGGTCGACCTCTTCCGGAAGAACTATCCTAAAAGATTTCGCTTCAACCCGCCCGTAAGCGCCTTCAAGGTGAGGGCCATTCTCTTTTCTTGCTGTACACACTGGACAGGATAGAGTTCCTCCAGGACCTGCCGGTGCAGACGCTAAAATCCTTTTGTATTTCCCACAAGCTTTGCAGAAAACAACGTATAACGTGTATTCGGCTCCTCCTCTGATTTTCTTTGATGTCTCCTCAAAATAACTTTCCACTTCAATTTCCTCCTAGTTTTTTTTGTGTTGCGATTCTTTCTTCTGCTAGTTCTTTCCAAGCATCCAAGCACTTTTTTTCTTGTGCTAAACAATCCTCGCATTGGTTGTATTCGTCACAATCAGGTTTTCCGCAGCCGTAGCCGTAGTGGCAGGGCATAAGTCCTCCTCCTTTGTCTAATGATAGCATGCAACCACATTCCAATTCGATGTCGTACACTCTTTCACCCATAAAAACCACCTCACGCCTCCTCAATTAATTTGCATATTTCAGGGTAGGTTTCTTTGAATTCTTTGTATTCGTGTGTGTTGAGTATTTCTTCTGCTGTTAGTCTTCGAAACCAAAGCCTTTGCAAGTCGAACTTCCTCGTAACTCTAAGTAATTCTCCTATTTCTAACACGGCTTTCTCGTTCATTTTTTTTGGCCTCTTCGATTCGTCCTATAGCTTTGTTGTTACGCCAGTCCCATCGATTGCAATGCTCGCATATCTTTGAGTTCTTTCCAGTGGTTCTGAACAGTTTATCACATCTCTTGCAGCGTCTTATATACGTCGAATATTTTTCTTTAGGCATCTTTTTTTGGCACCACTAGTTTTCCCACGAGTTTTAGCTCTCCGCTGCTTATTTTTTGGTTTATAAGACGCCTGGCGTGTTGTTCTGTGTATTTAAGTTCTTTAGCTACTGTTTTAACTAATAAAGGTTTCTCCATGCCTTTGCTTCCCACGAGTTCCCCTATCACATCAGGTGTTTGGTCGTTGGAAATATAGGTTTTTGCTATTGGTTCCACGAAACCAAGCACTTCTTCATCAAGTATTTTTCCGAATAACTTCTTCGTATGCGTGTAAAAACTAACCATGCGAAGCAGTATTCTTCGGCTGTAATGGGCTTTTTCTAAGTCTTCCACGTTCTGCTGTGTGAATTCCAATATGTAATTCCTTTCTTTTTCGTCTAACTCAACAAGGGTATCATCATCTATTTTTTTATTTATGTAGTCCAAGAATGGTTTAAATTCTTCCTTGCTCTTTTGTTTATCCCAATAGTCTTTGTTGAAAGCCAAATTCATATCTTTGTTCATCACAGTTTTGTTCACGAAGCACCTGTCCGTCACAGTGTCAATGATTTTGTTGTTCGTGTTAATTATTAAGCTCCCTTCGTAGGGGTCTGTGATTTGCATTTCGCCGTCTTTAGTCCACACGAGGCTTCTGCCCTCCATAGCGGTTTTAAGCATGTCTTGAGACTTAGGGTTTCGAAGCAACGTGCTGCATTCGTCTAGTATTATGTCATGTTCAGGGTATTCTTGGAATGTCTCGAACAAGCCTTTCTCTGTTGTAGTGTTATCTAAGAATATTTCTTCTCCTGAACTTAATTCGTTTAATAATTCTAAGGTGCTTCTTGTTTTTCCGCTCCCAGGGGGGCCGCAGTTTAAGACGTGGACTCTTTGTCCGTTGGCTTTTAATTTGGAGTAAATAGTGGATAGGGTTATGTGTTCACAATACACGTTCCACTTCTTAATAAATTCTATTAATTTTTTGTTATCCACTTAATAACACCTTTTTTATTGCGTTTTTGCTTTTCGCTTAACTATTTCTTCTTCTAAAGCATCTACCAGCTTCAAAGCAGCATCATGCGTCATAATCAACTGCCCTTCCTCAGTTTCCTCGTCGTAACCCACACAATAACCTGTTATGATTACGCCGTCGTTGTTTATCTGTATGCTAAATTCATCTGGTTGTGCTTTATATTTTTCCTCTTCCATTTTCAATTCTCTCCTTTATCTTTTGTTCCATAGTTTGTTTCTTGTTTTCTTTCTAATTTTCCGTGTTCTTCCTCGAATTCTTCTACGATTCTTTTCACGAATCCGTTGTTTAAGTTTAATTTATATTTTGTTGCAAACCTAGTGTTATACCTGGCGGTCACGGTTCTTGTTACATACTTGCTTTCCTCCATTACTTTTAAAGTGTTAGTTCCTACTCTGCTTGTTAAACCTGCTTTTCTAGAGATAAAGTCTATTGTTAGTTCCTCTCCAAGAGGCATTGCGAATAATACTGTTAATGCTCTTCTCATATGTTTTTTAATCCTGGGATCTTCGTCTGCTTCTCTTAGGTGTTTTCTTATCATTCTTTCGAGTATGAATGAATCCAACATCCTTTCAAAATTGTCACTCTGCAACGCCTCTCCCTCCTGTTATTGGTCTTAATCCTAAGTATTTTTCTTCGCAAAGGTTCATGCAAGCATTGTATTCATCGAATGTCGTGTTGCTCACTAGGTTAAAATATATGCAACCTTGCCTGCAAGCATTAGCCAAATCGTCTTGATATTCTGAGTCTTTCTCCGATTCGTACAACATGAATGGTATGGTTATAAGAGCTACTAATCCTACGAGTAATAATGCTAACATGACTGTGATTTGAAGGGTTTGTTTTCTTATTCTTTTTTTGTTTTCTTCTTCCACCATAATAATCTCCTCAAAAAACTTTTTTGACGTTGCAATTCTTTCTTGTTTGCTTCTTCGTATACACGCATCATCTCTTTCTGCAAGCGTATCCACTCTTCCTGTCCGATCATCCCTTCTTTCATCAAATTATTCGTTTTATTAACTTCTTCTAAGGAAGTATTTATTAATTCCTTTGCTTCTTTCGCTTCCCACACTACGAAATCGTTGTATTTTTCAGTTAACCTCGCATATCTGTGTATGATGTCGTTTCTTATTTTATTGCTTTGTTCTACTTCAAGACCTGCTTTGATTTTCTTCTGAAGATCAGCATATTCTTTCTGTAAAGAAACTCTTTCTGCTAAAAGCTCGTGTTTCTTTTTATTTGAATTTGTGATTAATTTTTCGACTTTGTTTTGTAATTCTAGCATTCTTTCATGGTGCAAATCGATTTTTTTGTTGAATTCTTCTGCGTCAAACTTCATTTTTAAACTCTTCCTCTTCTATTTTTTTTCTTAGTTTTCGGAGTACTTTATGGTCGAATGCTTTCTTTTTGAACTGCTCCATTACATAGTCTAATTTTTCGTAACGATTATTCCCTTTTATTTCTGGCAATACTTGTGGTTTATACTGGAAAACTCGGATCTCAGGTTTTTCCCCTAGGCTTCTTGCTATCTTCCGATAATATTTTCTTACTGTGACATTGCTCACGCCTATGTGTTCGTAGATAACTTCTTGTGTCACTGTTCTGTCTTTAAGTTTTTTAGATGCATAATAGATGAGTCCTGCAACATAGTTCTGCGTGATTGCTCTCAAGTTGCTGTCTTTAGGAACTTCTTTGTTTGCGCGTTCTACTATGGCGTCGTATTCTTTTTTTAATTTCATCTTTTTTCTTACTTTATGATATAGTTCGTGTGCTTCTTCTTTAGTTGGAGGTTCATAATTTGTCAGGGTTTTACCTGTTTCTTCTTCCAAGAAACTTTTGATTTTCTTGTAGTAATTGTATAGTTGTTTCCTGGTTAATCTTTCTACGTAACGAATTTCGTTGTATTTTCTGACTAATTCAAAAGGGGAAAACTTAACTTTTTCTTCTTTTAAAGCATAGAAATAAGCTCCTAAGGCGGCTTTTCTTCTGTTTGCAAGATGCTTTCCTTTTCGTATTGCTAATCTGAAGTATTTTTCTGTTTTTGTTTTTACGTTGTTGTTTCTTTCTTCGAATACATCAAAGATTTGTTTAAGAATTTCTTCTTTTTTGTCCACAATGATCCCTCTTAAAATTTTTTGAGTAATTCCCCTTTGACTACTCTTTCTCTTCCAACCCAGAACTTGCGTGTTGTTTCTCCTTTTGCAAGATCGTTCTTACTAGGGTATAAGAAGTAGTCTTTTGTTATTCTTTCATAACCACCGTAATACCCTGTTACTTCGTTACCGCTCAGAAGAACAAACCTTACAATGCTGCCTCTACTGGGTTTTTTACCAGCTTTCCAAATCTTTTTAGTCAAGTTATTCACCCAAAGTAACTTATTTTTCTTGGCATCTTGGTGTCTTCTCCCACGCTTACTTCTTTTTCTAGTTTCTTACTAGGTTTTAATTCGCCCTTTCTTAAGCGGTTTATAGCGTTATCTATGCTGCTATATGTCCTGCCCAGTAGCTTGGCAATTCCTTCTCTGTTGTTTCCGTTCTCAAAGAATTCTTTGTATATGGTGTCTATCTCTGTCTGAGTAAACCTTTTCAGCTTAGTGCCTTTTTCAAGACCTCTCACAGGTTGTTTCTGAGAAGGCTCTTGTGCAGAGCTAACTTTTATTTCTCCATCCATAATTCTTCTCAGTCTATGCCTGACACTTGTCTGAGATCTGTTCAGTTGCTTAGCCAAGCTCCTGATAACGCCACTAGTAATATTTTGCGTTCTTGCTACCCTTGACAAATACTCGTCGTCCTCTTTCAGCCATCTAGCCCAAGAATTGGTTCGCTTTCCTTTACCTCTTGAAGTTCTAGGCAAACTTTGTAAAAGGTCTTTTGGCAATGCTCTGCTAATCCTAATTCTTATGCTTGTCTCGCTTCGACCAAGTATCCTTGCTATTTCTTTCCTTGCTTTTAAGGTACGGCCTTTTTCCCTTACTAAGTGGGCAAGAAGCTTGTCATCTTCTTTAGTCCAATTCCCTCTGTGCAAAGGTCTTTTCGGGGATTTCTTAGTTCTTGCTTTCGTTTCAGGTATGGGTTCGTGCACTTCCACGGCTTTGTCTTCGCCTAAAATTTCTTTCAAAACCTTAATCTTTGAGGAATCCTCCAAGCTATTAAGATTAATTATGGTCTTGATTTCCTCTATCTTTCTTTCAGCCTTCATTTCTATCATCTCCTACAAATACTTTTTTTTTCTTACTCCTTTAACTCACTGCACAGATTTGCTAGTACGGCTTTTGAGTTTTTAATTTCGTCTACTAACTTCATAGACTCTTCTAATTTGCCTTCTTCAACCACGTAGTCTGCACCAGTGATTTTCTTGGCTTTAATCTCCCACTTTGTCTTTCCAGTCTTTTCCTCTTTGTGTCTTTTCACGTTTATTTCTTCCATTTTTTTTCGGCCTCCGATTTTCTTTTCACACCCTTATTTTAGGTATATGTTGTTCTTTTTCAGTGTTAATTGACTCCAATAAACAGGTCTGTTGTTTTCAATGTCTCTCTTGAATTTTATAAGTTGGTTCTTACAGTTTTGTTCTGTGATGTCGTTCATCTGATAAGTGGTTCTGTTCTTTTTCTTGGCTTCTTTAACCACTTCTTTAACGAGTTCCTCGTCGTTCTTCCAGTCTTTTTCTAAAGCCTTTCTCAAGGTAATGGCTATCATCGTTGGTTTGTTCAAGACTGCTTCGATTTCTTTGGTTAATTTCTTTTTTTGTTTTAGTCTTATTCCTTTCATTTTTCTTCCTCCTTGTTTTCTCTGACTTGTTTGGTTAAATCATGCATTTCTTTCAGTGCGTGTCTGGCGTTTTCTACGTGTATAATTACTTTTTCAAGCAGTCCTTCTTCAACTTGGTATATTTTTTGGTTTAATTCCTTGCATTCAACGTTCCAGACACGTTTTCCTTTCTTCATCTCACTCCATATCTTTATAGGTTCCATTTTATATTCATGCCTCGAATTTATGCCCGCATTTCTCTCCGTTCTTTTTGTATAGGTGTGCTTTCCAGTTTTTGTTTACTAATTCTTCGCATGAAGGGCATTTCTTTTTATCTTGCTGAATTTTTTCTTCTGCGGCACCCTCACCTTTTTCTATGTTCGAAATGTTCGGTTCGTTTTGTTCGTTTTGAATTGGTTCAGGAGTAGTTTCTTTCTTTTCAGCTCTTTCTTTTTCGGTTTTCTCCCACCACTCATTCCATTCAAGCAAGCCATGAATATGTCCATCGTCATAGATGTATTTAGCTCGATCGAATAATTCAGCGGTGTTTATCACCCTACCATACATGTTGATTTGTTCCGTGGCGGCTATTTCTATTGATTTAAGCCTCCAAAACCATTCAAAATTCAAAGCTATTACCTCCTTATGCAATTTTTTCTATTTTCCCATATTTTCCTGTGCTGACTTTAAGTTCGCCTTCGAAAGTCTTGCACCAGCCCGTGCTAATTATTATTTTATCGCCCAAGCTGAATTTTCCGACGTTGTCATCCCATAGGGTTAATTTGACTTGTCCACTTGCGTCTTCTAATATGCCTTCTTGGACTTTTACTCCATTGGGAGTCTCACTTGGTTCGTCTAAGTGGCTTATAGTTCCTGCTAAGTTCACAACTTTTACGTTGGCTTCCAGTTCGCTTATTTTCATTTTCTTTTTTTCCTCCTTAACTTTTTCTACTTTGGTTTTGCGTCTAATTTGAACTCAAGAATGTCAAAGTTCACTTTGTCTTCTTGTGTTTGTTCTATTAGGTTCAAAAGAAGTCTTTTTGCTTCCTCTAATTTCTCTGCTCTTTTCTTCTTTGTGTCTTTTGGTTCAATGAAAACTCTTTGAACACCGTTAATTTGTAGTGTGCCTTTCATTTTCTTCCTCCTTCTTTTCTTCTTTCTTTGGCTTGCCTAGAGTACTCATCATCATATTTTTCGTCTATGGCTTTTATTTCTGGGTTGTTATCTAATATTTGAAGTATGTTTCCTGCTACTTGCTGTGCTCCTAAGAGTTTTCCTGCTTCTACAGCGTGGCTTAATGTCATATCTTGAATGATTTCCTTGGCTTTATCCTCTGTCATCCCTGCAAGTTCTTTAATTCGTTCCATTGTGGGTTTCATAACAAGCCTTCCCACGTTTTCGTTCAATTTATGCTGTTCGTTGTCTTTAACAGCGCTAGCTATAAGTCCTGAAGCAACACTTGTTTTATGAACCATTATTTTTCTTGCGTGTTTCTTGTTACTGCGACAAATCCTGGTTTCCATGTTGCCCTCAGGTGTTTTGTCATAAATTCTTTGTATTTTTATATTAGGGCTTAATTCCCATATTTTTTCCAAGACCATTTGGTTTAAACGCTTGTAAAAACCAGGGTCTTCATCGTATGTTCTCTCTGTGCAATCTTCCCAGGTATGTACGGAAACTTTCTTCTCTGTTAAGTTCTTAGCTTCTTCGAATTTGTACTGGTCTAATCTCAAGACTTTTCTCCATATATGTATTGCTTGAAGTATTCCTACTCTTCCTGGTAAAGCTTTTCTGTAAAAACCTGTAGGTTTTATTCTTGGCTTTCTTTTTTCCATTTATTCCTCACCTTGTTAATTGTTTTTAAACCAGTGTTTATATTGTCGGACAGTTCCTTAAGGTATTCTGACAGGCTTTCCTTCATTTTGGACGTGAAGAATTTGTCCAGCTCGTTTTCTTCTATTTCTTCAATTACTGATTGTATAGTTTGTACTTGGTTGCTTGTTTCCGCGATTTCGTGGTTAAGCTTACTAACAAACTCATATGCAGTCATCTTTTTCTTTTCTTTTTCAGAAACAGGTTTTACTTTGCCTTTCTTTACTAAGCCAGGCATTTTCTTAATGGTGTTCTTCATCTTTGAAATGTTCTCAATAGCAGTTTTTTGCTTTTCTTCGCTCAAACCGCTTAGCTTTTTCACGGTATCTACATCTATTTGATCCTTTGTATAAGCGTTGACAAGTGTATTTGACGCGTTTTTAAGAACTCTAACATCTTGTCTGAGCCTCATAGCGCCCATGCTTTTCTTGTGTGCGTAGGTTATTATTGATTTTCTTTTCTCTGAGGGCAGGCTAATGGTTTCTTGGAGGATCCCTGAGTTAACTTTAAGCTTTTTAATACCAGGGTCTAAATTCATTCTATCAAAGAAGTGTCTGACGGCCTCAGTGGTTACTCCTAGTGTTTTGGCGAATTCTTTGGCTTCGGGCTTCTTTTTTATTTCCCATACTTTTTTCCATGCATTGTCTCTTTCTTCAACGTTTAGATTTTTTTGTTGGTTGTCTATAATGCATCTTTTTACTAGTCTTTCTTCATCTGTTAATTTATTTTCCACTACGCAGATCGCTGTAACTGGTTTGTTTTTCTTTTTCTGTATTATTTTTAGGGCTGCGTGACGTCTGTGTCCGTCGCGTATTAAGTATTTGTTTTTTCCTATGTCTTCAACTTTTAGTGGTATTTCTTGCCCGTTTTTTTCTATGCTTTCTGCGAGTTCCTGTATTTCTTCTGTGGTTGTTCTTAAGTTTTGTTTGTCTGGTATAATTTTTTTTATGTCTATTTTTTGTATTTGCATTGTTTCCCTCGTCTAAAAACCTCTTATTTTCATCTTCGTCAACGACTCTAATTAGAACTACTATATAAATATTACTATTACGCGCGCATTACTATATAAATATCTCCTCAAAAGAAAAACTAATCCATCTGGTACTCGAAGAAAGCCCTAACTGGCTCTTCCTCTCCCAATTTTCTTAACTCCCGAGTCTCACGCATATAATTTTCATAAGCAGGCAACTCTGTTTTCTCCACATAATCCCTATACCTTTTCCACAGATCAGTGGATATAGGTGTTCCTGTCCTTTCCTTCCTAACTACGCCTGTTTTAGGGTCAACAGTCTCTTTCATCTCGTCCTGTAAATGAAACCTGAAAAACGAAGGTCTTTTAGGAATTTCAGTAACTATTTCAGGCAAATCTTTTTCATAAGGGGTTTTTGTTAATGGATGAGTAAACCCAGGAGAATCTGCTTCTATTTTCTGACCGATCCTTCTCTCTATCTCATCATCTACCACAGGCCAACCTTTTTTCTCTGCTACTATCCTTCTAATAGCCATTTTTCTAAGCTCGGGTCGCTCTAATTTTCTCAGCCAAGGCTTACTATCTCTAATTTCTTTAAGTTTCTTGTTTATGGCTTCGTTGCTTATCTCTTCCCCTATAACTTTTTCCGCTTTAACTTGGGTGCCTGGTAAATCTTCCAAGATAACTGGCTTAATCTTAGGAGTTTTAATTACAGCTTCCTTGCTGAGCCTTTTCAAATTAGTATCTAAAACATCATCATCTTTATTCAAATTCAGCCTAGCAACAGACAAAACATCTTTTCTCGGAGCTCCTACTAAGCCTAACTTGGCGAGCCTGTAAGCTTTCTCTTCTTTTGTCTTTGCCTCGTATTCTCTCACTCCGATGCCGTGAACATTCTTAGCAAAATCGTATAAGTCTTCATTAGATAATTTGGAATATTGGGCTTCAGGAACGCCTTTTAATGTTAATATTTCTTTTATTTCCTGAGGATCTTTATTAGCAAACAAAGGTTTGGGTTTAATCTTATCATCTAATAGCTTATTAATTCTTTCAACGTAATGGTTGACAGTGAAAGTATCTACTTTCCAGTCTTTTCTAGCACTTGCTTTTTTTAGATCGTCTACGTGTTTCTTTAATATCCTCACGGAAGCTATATCTGTTACGGGTTTTGCTTCAGCCTCGCTTATTCTATTATCAAGTTTTTTCAAGAACCCTTCTTGAGTAGTATCTGTAATTTTTTGTTGTCTATCAGCATCTATTACTTGCCTCAACCTACCGAAAGAAGGGCTAGCCCAAATACTTCTCAAAGTACTTTCATCAAAATCTTCTTTCTTACTATCAAGTACAGAACCCCTAACACTTATTCTAAAAGGTCTATCCCTTCTATCCTTCACTAAATCGTATTTGTTTTCTTCAGCGTATAAGGCTAATAAGTCTTCTTTACTAAGCCTGCCAAGATTTCTCTCCCCTCTAAGGCTTTTCATTATGCCTTGCTTAGACATATCTTGTAGTTCTTCACGAGTAGCAGGAGAAAGAATGCTTAACAACTGTTCTTTGTTCAGCTTGCTAACATTGTTTAAATCGCTTTCTGTTAAATTGTCAACCATATGCTTATCTGAAGGCGTGAATTCTACTAATTCCTTCTTCCTGGCTTCACTTGTTTCATCAAGAAATTCTCTTACTCTATCACCTGAATAATCCCTTCCTTGTTTCTCTTTAAAAACTTTGAAAGGATGAAAATTTATAGGATCGTTCCTATGAGGGCTTTTGAATTTACTAAGGTCTCCTTCAGATACTTGGTCTGCTAGTTTCTCAAAGTTCTCTCGTTGGGTATCAGCATTACCTCTTTTTGGTTTGCTAACGCTTCTCTGATTAAACAAATTCATCAAGAACTCTTTATTCCTCTCTTTTATACTTTTTAAATCCTTGTCTTCTTGATTTTCCACGGCTAAAGAAGCCAAAGCACTACTGTCAACAGTTGCAGTCACATATTCCAAGAATTCATCATAATTACCGCCACCACGAAAATTTACGCCTTTAACCGCCACGTTGAGCCTCACCTATGCCTTTTTTCTTGTCAGCCTTGATTATTTCTGCTTTAGCCCACCCACAATACAACCCTTTGCTCTTGATTTCTTTGTTTGGGTTAACGTAGTGGAAGTGGCTTCGGCTTAAATGACCAGTGACTTTGCCTTTGATTTTCTCCTGGAAATCCATGAATAAAGGAATCCAAATTTTTTTGTATTTCAGGAAATCATATTTGGAACGGCTTTTGCTTGCATTAAGGACTTTTTGAAGCTGTTTTCTCTGCATGGATTTCAAAGATATAACAACGACGTTATGCGTGTCTTGTTCTCTGAAAATGTAAAGGTCTCCTAATTTGTGTTTTACTTGCAAGTCTTTTACGTCTTCCAAGTATTTTTGGTGGTCTTGGTATATGAAAACTGGTATGTAAGCTCTTCTTACACCCAGGACTCTGTTACTAACAAAGTATTTGAAAGGCGGAGTGGATGCGAGACCTGTTACATCCGTCTCCTGTGGTACTGGCCGAGGACGAGGAACCCTTTCTGGGTTGTCCCGTGTCATCTCCCTTTTTACAGGGATCCCAGGTCTCTTCTTGCCTATGAATGGTATTTCGTTTAATATTTTGCTGATTGGCTTCTTCAGCGATGAGGGTAATATCTTGGAACTTATAAATCCTGTGCGTGAATGTCCAGTGCCAAGAACCCTAACAACGCACATGATGTTCGTCGTGACTTTCTCATCAAATATAGTTTTGGCGTTCTTGTAAAACCCCGGCAAGCCTTTCGATTTGCTTTCTTCTATTATTCTTAGTAACTCACCTATAAATATTTTGCGTTTTTTTTCCACGTAATCAAATCTTTTACGCGGATCTTCCGGTAATTCTAGGTGGGTATCCGTATAAGAAAGCCTGAAACCTTTCAAACCAGTAAAGCTAACATATTCTAATTTGTATTCGTCCTCAAATTGTTTCATGGCTTCATAGATGTTGTTCGCAGATTTTCTGGCTTCATTCAAAGACTCCTGTGTTATTGGCTCTTCAGCGTCTATATCAAATACTAAGTCGTTACCGAGCAAGCAGTTGTCTGCCACGTGATACGTCCCGCTGCCACCTTTACTGCTTATTCTACCCGGGTTCAACCACGTCGACGTAGAATAATAAATGTCTACTCCTCCAAGCTTAGCAATCCACTTAACCAAATCATCTTTAGAAGTTATTTTGTGCTGAACCCTTCTCCACCCACCACCTTTTATTCTAAAACGAAAATGCCTAAACCCAACATTACTGGGAAGAACAGGATCAAAATCCTCTCCTAAGTAATGCTGAATTAATTCATCCTCTTTTCTTTCAGGCTTAGGCATAATCTTACCCTTACTTCTTTTTATTCGTGAATTTATCGATTTCTTTCACGTCGACGTAATCATCTAAGTTTATGTGAACTTTCCACGTGTAATTTATGAAATCCACTAAATCTTTTCCTAACATAGTTTCTATGTGTTTCTCCGTTTTGAAAACGCCGTTGTGTGTTAACAAGAAATCGTCTTTTTCATCAAGGACTTTGCCTTCAAACTCAAATTTTTTCTTGTTGAAATCAGCTTGAACAGGTATGTACTTAACGCTGTCCTTGACTAATGCTCTGTGGAGCAAGATTTCCAAGAGTTTATCTTCTTCTATTTGGTCAAAAGACCTTAATAGCAAAGACCAGTCCATAAGCCTGTAAATAAAAGATTTTAAGTTGTTATCGTTATGGCCTCTTTTCTTCTCCACTATTACTAAGTTGTTTTCACAAGCCCTTTCTAAGTTAAAATATTTCTTCATATCAGATTTAAATCCTTCTAAGTCCAATGTAGCTGCGCATATTGGTTTTTCGTCTAGTTGTATTTCCAAAGCTAACACCCCTCAAACACCCTTTTGAAATAATATTGTTTGTAATTAGTAATCTTCTTCCTCTTCGTCTCGCTCTGTCTCGTCCTCATCGTATAGGTCTTCGTCCTCTAACTCCTCGTCATCACCTTCTACGCTGTAAGGATCTTTAGGCTTTGCAGGCTCTTTTCCTTCCCCGCTTTCTTTCTTTTTAGGCAGACTATCCCCTATTTTTCTTGCAAGAATGCTTTCTTCTAATTCTTGTTTAATTTCAACTCTTATTTCATCATCATCTCCGCTGACATTTTCAACGAAAATCATTTTGCCTGATGGAGAAATACCTATTCCTTTATAAACTCCGTCGCCATCTTCTGTGATTCTTACAAGCCGTACGTGCATCAATTTTTTAGTTTCTTCTTCCAAAGCACATCATCCTCGACTAAGCAGTTGCCTCTGCTTTAATTTTAGCTTTTTTGGGTTTCATTTTCTCTGTGATAATGCCGTATTGTTTAGCAGTTTCATCCCCTAACTCGTAGAGTGCTGTGTTTACTGCCAGGAAGGCCTGATCCATACATATTATGGGTGTAGAATCGTTTATATCTTCATTCTCTTGTATTAGTTCCTTCAGCTTCTCTCTTACTCTTTTTAATTCGTTTTCCAAAACCAAGTCTACCAGCCTCCCAATAATTTTTTTCTGCTTTTTTTTAGGGGTTAGGATCAAGGAGGTGGTTAGAGACTATTTTAATATTTGTTGTTTTGGCAAGACAAACGTTAAAATATTTTTCTATACTCCCTTCTCCCAACCTGTCCTAAACCTAAATTTTCATTAGCACGTCAAATTCGAATATTGCTTTGCTAATTTTATCTATTTGCTTTTCTCTGTGAACTCCGCTTTTATAAGTTTTTTGGTTTATTTCTTCGATTGCTCCCAAGCAAAAGTTCCAAAGGTTAAGATTAGTCCCCTGTCTTTCAGCGTATAAAACTTTTTCTTTCATCTTCTTACGCATCCTATCCCCTAACCCTAGTTTTTTACAGACAACGTCGAATTCCAAAGCGTTTTCAGCACTGGTTTTCTCTGTGTCCAAAACCACGTGGTGCTTAGGGAACTCCTCTATGATGTCCTTCCAAATCTTTTTAACCTTTCCTATCATAGAGATGTAGTCGTGCACAAGGCTTTTAAGCTCCCCTGTATGGTTCTTTTTCAAACCAGCTACTCCTGCAGGAACATTAAACTGAAAGTCTTTGTGCTGCACACAGAACTTTACAATGACGCTCGTGCTAAGATCCACAGAGTTCAAAGCAATCAAACCAAACTTCTGATTACCTTCCTTTAACTCTTCGTACTCCGGGAAGACTTTCATTATAGCCTGGCCGCCAAAACTGTATATGTGTCCTGTTAAATCTCCTTCGAATTGCTGTAAAATCGGCCTAAATACGTCTTTGAATTGTACCAAAGTATAATTCGGGGAGACAAAGGAATAAGCTTTACTGTCTTTATCTCCTATTTCGCATATAGCTTTCTGAACGACCTTAACATATTCGCCGTTGTCCTCATCAGCCTCTGCATCTGTTCTAATTTTAACATTTCTCTTTTCAAATTCTGGTAAGTTATTAATTCGTTCAAACAATTGTTCTTTGTTCATAAAAACCTCCTATTTTCATCATCAACACTGTTCATGTATATAATTTTTTCCTAATTCAACGCAGAAAAAGAATAAGAACCCTGCGTGTCTCCACACCATTTTTTCAGAACAACCACCGTTTTGAAGAAATTTTCTTTGGTGCTTCATAGTTACCGGAATCTCACCGATAGCAGGGAAAGAGGTGCGGCAACCAGTTGAGGGTAATCAATCCGTCGCCGAACAAACGTTTTCTATAAAAAAAACAAACTACTTTTCTCCTATATAAACTTTTCTAATATTCCTCTTCTGTTTT
>PWLF01000021.1 GCA_003559475.1 Bacteroidales bacterium | reverse complement strand
TCTATACTTTCAACCTGTTCATTAGTATATATACTCCGTTCCTGTTCCATTTTCACAGTTGAAAAAAATGAGAGACTCAAGAATAGAAAAAGAACTAAGTGTTTCATCGAGTTATATTTTTTGGGTCTAACCCCCTATTAACTGGACGAGTATTCTACTTTAGAGAGTTCACATTGTAGTTTAGTTTCGTCATTGGCCTGATAAAGATCAATTCCTTTTTCTTTCAGATATTGTTTAGGACTCTTCTAGCCGATCCCTGAATGGTTTCGCTCGTTGTTATAAAAGCTCACAAACTCCTTCATTGTTGTTTCTGTCAGGTAAATCATTCAACTCTAACCGTTGACAAATGGTGCGCAGAACGATTCTGTGCCAGGTTTTTCGTTTTTTCATACTTTAAGATAGTTATTCTTAAAGTAGAATTTTTCTCCAGTTGTTTAGGGGGCTAAGACAAAATAATATGGCCATTTTTCATTTGATCAAACTAACATCTCTTTATAAATGCTCAACGTCTTTTGGTACATAATTTCAAACTCATATAATGCTTCAAATCTCTGTCTACCTCTTAATCCCATTTCTTTACGCTTTTCTTCACTTAGTAATAGTGTTTTGATATAATTTTCAAGGCTGTTAACATCACCTTTTTCAACTATATACCCGGTAACTCCATGTTCAACAGCTTCTCCGGCTCCCCCAGCATTTGAAACAACTACAGGTAAACCCGATCTCATGGCTTCAAGTGTTGATCGTGGAAAGCCTTCCCAGTTCGAAATTAATGCAAAAATATCAGATTTCTCTAAAACTTCGGATACAGAATCCAAACGCCCCCAAAACGTTATCTTAGAATCAATGTGCAACGCTTCTGCATACTTTTGAACTTTATCCTTAAGCGGACCATCACCGATAAAATGGATGTGATAGCCGTTCAACTTATGCATTGCGTCCAATAGTTCAATGTGGTTCTTTTGATTATCGAATCTTGCAATCATTACAATTTCCACATTTTCTGCCTTTTTATTATTTATGCTCTCTAATTCAATATCAGGCATTCCATTATGTATTGTAATTATATCATCTGGTCTTATATTTAAATTATTGATTGCGAGCTTTCTGTCATAATCAGAAACTGTGATAATTTTTTTTGATATAGGAGCAACTATCTTTTCGAGCTGTAAAAAAATATTCCTGTTTATCCAGCTTTTACCTGATGTAAATGACCAACCGTGAGCAGTAAATAATACCGGTATACCTAAAGCTTTAGCAGCCAACCTGCCAAGGAAACCAGCTTTTGAGGAGTGAGCTGAAACGAGGTCCGGTTTAAAGTCTTTCATTACTTTTTTCAAACCCCTATAGGCGTGATAGTCTTTTAACAGTGAGATCTCTCGGTTTAAATCAGGTATGATAATGGTTTCTAAACCGTGACACATATAATGATTTACCACAGGACCGGGGCCGCCCATACCTATACAAGCTTGATGACCATCTTCAATAAGTCTATTTGCAAGATCTCTGACGTGAATGTGAGAACCACCAATATTATCAGCTCTTGTAACAAGAAATAGAATTTTCAAATCAGATACGCAGTTAATTTCAGTTTAGCTTGATCCGCGTTTGCAACTATAAAATTATTTTTTTGTATTGTTTATCAGATATTAAATTTCTGAATATTTCATAATAACCCACTGCATAACCTATTACAATATAAAAAGTAAATGATCGTGTAAACCTTCCTCCACTTAACATTGTATAAAATGTTACAATCATCAAAAATACAATAATCGATGCTTCCATCAATCTATAACGTTCAACAGATTTATGCACAACATATAGGGCAAAATATTTGTAAAGAATAATAAAGGATATAAGCACCAATATCATAAAAGGCAGAATTCCATTATACCTGATGGTTGCTAATAGAAGGTTGTGAGGATTTACAAAACGTTCACCGGAATCTTCTGATGAAAACAGATAAAGGTCTGGTCTGCCAACCAAAAACTCCATGATACTCATATCTACTATCGACCTTTTGTAAATATCGAACCTTATTTCAGCCATGTAGTTTAGTTGAGCAAATGAGTACCGACTCCATAGTAATGAAAGGTCTATATTTGCTGCAATGATAAAAATTGCAACAGAAAGAAGACCGGTTAATCCAATTAGATAATATCGAAACCTTTTGCTCTTCATCCCAAAAAATTGATAAAGAAAAATTCCGACAATGAAAGCTAAAGAAGCAGCCCTTGTTCCGGATAAGATAAGTGCAACCAGCACAACTAATAAACCAAAATAACTTATGAGTTTTTTTGCAAATGACTTATTCTGTATTGAAGCATTATATGTAATCATGAGCCAGGAAAAAGCACCCAATGCCAATGATGTACCAAGATAGTTAACACCTCCTAAACCAAATAAACGCCGAACTCTGATAGCCCCAATCAAATTGGATAATAATTGTAAAGAAGCAATTACACCAAGAATAGCAATGGCGTAAATCAAAAACTTCGGCGTAATGATTTGTTCCCTAATCAGGTAATAGAAAATTAAAAACATAAAGAAGGTTATCGCTATTTCAACTGAAAATCGAAATATAAGAGATGGGTTAGAATCAAAAATAAAGAAAGATATTAGCGGAATTACCCCTGAAAGAATAAAAAATATGGTAATTGTGTAAGCTAGTTGAGATAGATACCAATTCTTATTTAAGAAAAAAAAGTGAAACAGAACAAGTAATAAGAGACCGAAAGTAAGTAAAACGGACAGTTGCCCTCCTGTAAATCCTGCAAATCCTTCAGTACGGCTGTATAGACTAAAGTACAGAAACAATAACAGCAATGGCTTAATAAGGAGTAATGTAAAAAATTCCTCATCCAACCTAATACTTCGATCATGTATTTTTAATATTACTTCCTTCAAAAGTTGAGATCTTTAAAATGAACCACTAAATACCATTTAATGAATGCGTGTTACTAATCTTTGTATCGAATACATCTAAGTATTTCAGTAAGATTTTTTCCATACTGTACTTCTCATTGACTATGTTTTGAGCATTTATTGCTTCTTTTCTTACTCGCTGATTATCTTGAAAATAGAGATCGATACCACAGTATAATGATTCAGTATCTCTTTCTATAAATTTGCCATTTATACCTTCCTGTATAAGTTCTACTGCACCTGATATTTTAGTCACCAATGCCGGCAATCCGCAAGCCTGAGCCTCAAGCATCGAGTTTGAAAAACCTTCCTGCGATGATGGAAGAACAAAAAGATCAGAGATCTGATAATATTTTACTATATCGTTGACATGATCTTTCACGAAGATATTTTTTATCTGTTCTTGTTTAATCAAATTTTTGATTTCTTTTCTCTGAATGCCTCCATCTGTGTCAGGGCCTATTAAAAGAAGCTGAATGTTCTCATTCAGTTTATATTTAGAAAATGCTTTTGCTATCAAAAGCGGGTTTTTTCGTTCACTAAAAGCACCTGTGAAAAGAACTGTAAAAACGTCCTTCAATTGCAGAGATGCTCTTAACTCAGATTTCTTTTTCTTCTCAACAGATTTAAAAACTGAAGTTTCAACTCCATTAGGAATATCGTGAATTCGATCACTCTGAATACCTGCAAATTCTAATTTACTTCTGATTTCTGGACTAAGTGATATAAAACCTGATATCTGATTTGCATGCTTAACCCGGTATCTGTTTAAACCTGCTAATTTAGACTGCAATGAATTTGAGTTGAATCCGGTATGATCAGATTGCCCTATTTTTATGACAGCCGGAATACCTTTTTTTTCAAACCATAAAGCAAACATAAATGAGTGATGAAATGAAGTTAGACAGTGAACAAGATCAAACTTTTGATAGTTTTTATTTATCCATTTGTTTGCTCTATACATAAATTTCAATCCCAGTAATGGTTTTTTATTTACAATGTCTGAAATGAAATACTGATGTTTAAAAACAGAGTACTTTTTTTGTTCTTTATATCCATGCGCAAGGCTTATCTGGTAACCTGAATTTTCGGTCAAGGTCTTATACATTTTAAAAGCATTCATTCCCGGCCCGTAATAGTGTTCACCAGAACCTTTTGGAGAGAATAGTAGTATTCTGCGTTGTTTATTTTCAAAATTCATTTAGGTAATCAGAAACTACAAATGTTCGCTATTTTCTTTTTTTATTGTGTCTGCTACAGTTATAAACTGATTAGCAATATTTTTCCAACTCAATTTACTCGCATATTCTAAAGATTTCATTGAAAGATGGTTAAATCCAACGGGATCATTAATTAATTCCTCTATTTTACTTGCAAGGCTTTCGGGAGAAAAATCATCCGAAAAGATAGCCCCGGCCTCCTTTAATTGCTCTTTTAAGCCCTTAGAAGGACAAGCAACTATTGGAATACCTGCCTGTTGCGCTATTCCAGCTATTCCAGATTGGCTTGCATCTCTATAGGGAAGCACACATATATCACAATTCTGAAAGATATCTGAAATTTCGGATTCATCAATCCAGCGATTTTCAACTCTTGCATTCGAAAGATTGTTCAAATCATCTTGATACATTGACAGATCACCATTACCCCAAATTTCCAGCCTGATATTTGAAACGCATCTTTCAAGTATTCGATATGCTTTTAAAAGTATATCAAGACCTTTATAGTAGTCTATTCTTCCAAAGTACAAAATAGATACAACATCGTTTATTTTATCGGGTTGAATAGATTTTGGCTCATCTGCCGAAAAATAAGAAAATATACCGTGTGGAATTACAGAAATTTTATTCTTAGAAATCCTGAATTTTTCTATCAAATAATTTTTTACATGATGTGTGAGTACTACTACTTTTCCTGCCCTATTAACCGACTTTTTAATCTTCCATTTTTTAAAAAATGACATAATAATCGGCTCATTAGGATGCGGCTTTGGTTCGTGGACTACATAAATGGTATCTGCAGCTGCTCGACATGATGCTTTAAAGATGAGATCACCCCAAAAAAAATCCATACCAATAATTACAATATCAATTTGGTTAGTTGAGATGAAATCCTGAAGTTTCTTCCGGATTGTATATCTCCTAAAAAACATCATGTTAAGAAAGCCAAATGAACTTTTATACGTATTTACTAAACATGTCTCTGCATTCAGATTTTGAAAGAGATTGGATATTGTACAATAGGAAGAGAGAGACAAGAATAAATTTAAATCTTCTCTTTTTGAAAATTCTTCAGCAATTTTTAGAGAATAATGTGCTCCACCGCCTTTTTTACCCCAAAATAGAACAAGTATATTCCGTTTTTCCGTCAATTTGATAACTGCTAATAATTTTATTTCCTTTTATCAGTAACTGACTACACTTATTTTCAAGTAACCTGAAAGGAAAATAAGTGTTTTGCAATCAAAAGTGTAAAACTTAATTAAGTGTTGCTTCCATATTTCAGTACTGGTAAAGTCTTCAACCAACAGACATGAGTAATCGTCAGCGTTTAAGTGTCATGACAGTATCGATATTTAGTATAATAAATCAGTAAATATCTAACCTTATTTTTCAAGCTAAATGAAAATCAGCATCCTATTTCAACAAATCAAAAAAAGCACATAAATTTAACCGATTCCATTATTATCAAAAATGACACAATCAAGAAAACTTTACTACATATTACGTTTTTCATTAAACATTCCTGAAATCGTAATCAGGTTAAAAAATTGGTATCTGTTTCTGACAGGATACTTTAAACCATATTCAGGACAAATAAGATTTAGAAATAATTTGATTTTAAATGTTGATAGCAAATCAGATCTTAGCTCAATATCTGTTATCTTTTTTAAGAAAGAGTATGGATTAATCAGTAGTAACTCGACCATTTTAGACATCGGTGCCAATAAAGGTTATTTTAGTATTTATGCGGCTGAAAAATCAAAAAATTCGATAATTTATTCTTTTGAACCGGTTAAAACAAATTTCTCTATTCTTAAAAAAAATATTCATGAAAATGGATTTGATCAGAGAATTCAGCCTGTAAATATTGCCCTTGCAGGAAAAACAGAAAAAAGAAATATTTCTTTAAAATCATCCATTGAAGCATCGTTAATTTTTAAAAATAACTTTCAAAATAAAGAGGTAGTTTCTTGTTTGTCATTCAATGATATGTATTCAAAATACAATCTTAAATTAGTTGATTTAATAAAGATGGATTGTGAGGGGGCTGAATATGAAATTTTATACAATACAGACAAGGACGTACTTTATAATATCAATGAAATCAGAATGGAATACCATAACATTGATAATGAATTTTGCAATATTGAATGCTTGAATTCATATATGAAAAAAAAAGAATTCATCATAAAAAAATTTGAACCATTCAATGAAAATATTGGAATTATCTGGTTTAAAAACAAAAACTATACGAATTAGAGAAATTATGACAATTAATTAGAACGATTTTACATGAATGAAACCTATTAAAATTATTTGGTTTACATTTTTCAAGCATTCGATTTATGATGATCTGCTAAATGCGTTAACAGAAACTAACGATTTGGACGTTCATTGTGTACTTGCAAAAGATTCAGATGACAATACCATTAAATACAAAAAAATTATCGTACCATCATCTAACATTTTACTTCCAGTTACCTTTTTTAAATATATTCCGAATTTTAAATATTTTTATGATTTGCTATCTTCTGATGTGTATTTAATTAATTATTATTCATCTTTACGATCATATCAAATTTATCGATTAGCAAAAAAAAGAAACGTAAAACTTATAATTTGTGCTGAGGAGAAAAAGAGAGAAGGTTTATTGAGAAAAATCTTCCTTGGATTATGGGATATTACAGCAGGTAGATCTATGATAAAGTACAGTTCATTAATCATGCCATGGACTAATGAATCTAAAATGTTTATTTCAAAATTTACTAATGATAAACGTAAAATTGTACAAATATCAGCTGGAATAGATACGTCGATTTTTTATCCGGAAGAAAAAAGATACGAGAAATGTAATACCCTCCTGAACATCTTAATGGTGGCTAAATTTGAGAATAATAAGAGTCACAAAACATTAATAGAAGCACTTCATTATTTAAAAATAAATCATCACTTACAGTTTCATCTTACATTAGTTGGGCGTGATTCAGGGGGTATAAAAGAAACCATTATAAAAAAAATTGACGAATTCAATCTTAATGATAATGTAAATATTTTAAATTCAGTCGATAAGAGTAAAATGAGAGAGCTCTATAACTCATTTGATCTACTTGTTCTTCCAAGTAGACAGGAACCAATCGGAATGGTTGTTCCGGAAGCCATGGCTTGTGGCACTCCCGTTATTGTTTCTGATAAAGTAGGGGCGAAATATTTTATTGATGATGGAGTGAGTGGATTTATTTTTAAAGCAGGGGATGCATTTGATTTAGGAAAAAAAATATTGAGAGCACATTCAAGTGATTTACAACTTTTGGGTAAAAATTCTGCTGACAATATTAAAAATAATTATTCAATTCATAGTATGGCAAAAAATATATATTCTGCAATAATTGGTGAGTTTACTTAGCTTTATCTATCAATTGATGCCAATTTTGCATAACAATTTCTATAGAAAGATCTTTTACAAGATCAATTGATTTATCGCCCATTTTTTTCCTTAATTTAGGACGGTTAATCAAGTATAAAATCTTTTCGGAAAGATCCTCTGAATTTAGTGCTTCAAATATAAAGCCATTTTTCCCATCTTTAACATACTCTAAGGCTCCAGGTAAGCTGTCTGATGCTACAACCGGTAACCCATGTGCCATTGCTTCGAGTAAAGCATTGGGTGTACCTTCATATTCAGAAGTAAGAACAAAAACTGCCGCTGATTTATAGTAATGCGATGGGTTTTCAACAAGGCCGGGTAGCTCAACTTTTTCATTTATATTAAACATATTAGCTTGTTTACATAAATTCTCTCGTTCTTCTCCATCACCAAGTATCACACATTTCCAGTCCTTTTTGTTGTTTTTCTCTATTTTTGAAAAGGACTCTAAGAGAAGGTACTGTGCTTTTTGAGGTACCAGTCTTCCTACATTCAGCAAAATGGTTGAACGATCAGGTTGTGCAAAAGTATCCGGAAATTGAAGTGGATTCCTCACCAAATGTAATTTTTTTTTCGATACATAAGGTTTCATACCATCAATGGCTACTTGAGAATTAGCTGTTACTTCAGCTGCAAATTTATATAGCTTCTTTCTCAAATAAGGCCAGGGCCAGGGGTAATGCTGCCGAGTAGTATCATTTCTTTCTGAGATCACAATTCTAACTCCCAAGCCAAAGGATGCTAAAATTGTGTGGATATTTGTTTTTGTTAAAAAAGAAATTACTACATCCGCTTTTGATTGTTTTATTGCCTTCCGAAGTTTTATAATGTGTAGTGTATTTTTAAATAGAGCCATAATTTTATTAGCAGATGTTCCTTCTCCGCCTAAATTATAGCGTTCAATATCCTCAGGAATTTCAAAAAAATCATTTTCAGGCCCTCTTCTACTTACAATAGCAATTGGATATTGATTTTCATACCAATACCGTATCATTAAGGAAGCTACACGTTCTGCCCCACCGTAATTTAGACCACCAAGAACAAATGTAATTTTCTTTTTGTTCACTTCAGAATGCAAATACTAACTATTAAGTATTCAATTTTTTAAAAATTAAAATTATGTAACTCTACTTTTTAAATTCCGCCCAGTTTTTAAAAGTAAATCACTGAAAGACAGTAAACTGGTTTTGAAAAAACCTCTTTTCTTAACACTTCTTTTTAGCTGTTGAATAGTTTTATGGCTGGCACTATCATATCCGTCTTTATCAGGGAAATAGTAATTGTACAGATCCGAAAAGTGCCAATTCTTAATTGTGTTCTCTACGTCTTGCACAGTTATAAAATTTTCTATTAGCTCAGGTTTTTCCAAAACGTTCAGACTTTTAAAATTATCTCTAAAAATCTTAAGGTTCCGGTTTATATAGATTTTTTTTCCGGATACGATACTATCTGAGAAAGCACGTAGAGCCACCTCAAAATCACTATCTTTTTCTACATTTTTTTTCCAATGATTGATTAATAGTTCGGCTCTATTAAGATGTTTAAACCCTTGAACAAACATTTTACGGTAGATATCAAAATAGTATTGCTCATCATCATGAGTTCCAATGATATATGGAACTACTTGAGAGGGATATCCCAACCGTGTCATTTTATTTAGCAGGTATGTTTCCGGCCGTACATCTACACCCTCTTCTGGAATATGCCGAATTACCTTATCAAGCAGGGAGCCCCGGTAAAGATGAACACCACCACGCCGCACACCGCCAAAAAATTTATCCATCATATAACTTTGTAGCTGAGATACATTCCTTTTCGATTTTTCAGCATACAACAACATATTTTCGATAGACCCGGGACGCATCAAAATATCTGCATCAACCGAATACAACCACCTACACCTACTATCTAAACCAATTTCAAATGATCTCTTCAAAGCTTTTGAAAAAGGCACCTCTCGAATAACTTGAACATCACTTTTTACCGTCAATAAATCCAGTTGCTCATGAATCAATTCAACACACAATTTTTCAGTACGCTCATTGGCTGAACGAATCACAAATACAGTTTCTTTTATGATCTCTCTTGCATTCATAAATTAAGCGGTAAGACTATGGTTTTTAAATTTTTTCTTGTTTTTGTTATCGTTATTTTCATTTGGAATATCACTCGTAAAAGGGTTTTTGTAATGACTCGTTAATCAAAAGCCTTTATCCTCATCAACATTTATATAATCTGTTAACAACTTCCAGACAACAGGAAGCTATCGTAATTTATGCCGGAAAAAAAATTTACATTACTACATACCCATGATACACTTGAACTTTACTGCACACTGTACCCTTTCATAGTAAGTAAATACAGCAGGCATGTTAACTTTCACTATTTTCCCAATCAATTGACCAGTACTCGTAATCATCCTGTACTTTTTACAAGAATATTTAAAGGCCGTTTTGATGATACCCAATTTATCAATCAAACCCTGGATCAACTGAAAACCTCTTTTTCTTCTATTCACTTTCTGGATGACAACGCTGGGGCAGATAGTTTCCATTTTGAGTTTATTGATCGTTTGGGTAGTTACTATAAGGGTAAATTGCCTGTTGATCTTTCTACGTCAGAGAAATCATTATATGGAAGACAAATCTTTTCTGATCATTATAATAATGAATTAGGAATTATGGATTACAATGATGAATCAATTCGTGAACCTCTATCTGATCTTTCGCAGTTAAAAAAAGTGAAACCTGCATTCAATCTCGGTTATGGTCTTTATCCACTTCCCTCGAACGGTTCACTAATAAGAAAAACAACGTATGGGCTATGCAAAATTAACAGAATAAACTATTTGAAACCATACATATTATATGAACATCAAAAACAGATACGCCAACTTTCTCAAAAAAAAGAGTACTCTAAAAAAAGATTAAAAGTAAGTGCCCGCTTTCGCTATTCCGGATATCCCAATAGTATAGCCTATCAACGAAAGTTAATGGAACAACTGGCATCCGGCAAGAGTGCTTTTCTTACAGGACTTATTCCACGCGATCAATACCTTAAAGAACTGTCTGAAGTATTCGTAACATTAAGTCCATTCGGTTATGGAGAAGTTTGTTTACGAGATTTTGAAGCTATTTTAAATGGCTCTCTGCTGATAAAGCCAGACATGTCACATATGAAGAGTTTTCCAAATATCTATATACCTGATGAAACCTATATTCCTGTTAAATGGGATGGATCGGATCTACTTGATAAAGTGGATGACATTCTAAGCAATCCAAAATCTTATACTCATATCATTGAATCTGCTCGGGAAGTTTATAGAAATGCACTTATTAAAATTGATATGCATGTAGAAGAACGGTTTAACTCATTATTAAATTAGGGGCATCAAATTTTATTCCGTTTTCAGAATAACCATCGACCTGTAACCGGTTTCGGCAGTGTCAATTGAGATATAGTTACCGGTTTTGCTCCAACGAGGGTGCAAATCACACCTTCTGTCATGAATGAAGGTTTCCGGTGAGTGATAGGCTCCCAGATATTGCACATCATTGGATTCAACATTAAATATCATCAAATGCTGGTATCCTTTTTTATCAGGGCGTGTGTCTGCCAGGAGTAACTGTTTCTCTGTTGGATGAAACATTGGATGAATATCTCCTACATTTACTAATGGGATTTTTGATTTAATTCGTTTTTTCAGATTGTAGAGATAATACCCGGTATTAACCAAATGATTTTCTGCTGTCAATATTTCACACTCATTTTTCCAGCAGTAATGAGATACATTGTCTTCAGCTTCCAAGAGTGTTTTTTGTCCAGTTTTTATCTGGTACCAATAAAACCGAATTGATCTTTTCCCTGTTGCATTTGTAAAAACATGGAAAAAAACCAACGACTTTCCATCAGGTGAAAACGTAGCATGGTTTAAATATTGATAAGAATCTCTTCCTGTAAAATCAGCCAGTTCATCTATAAGAGCAATTGGTTTATAATCAGTATTTTCCAAATTATACAACCATAAACCATCATCCTTTGGTACATACTCAACATCTTCCTTTTTGATATGGCTCGGGTACCCGTAAGCCGGTTTAATGACTCCTAATCGTTGAAAATTCAAGGTTAGTGCATACTTTCCGTTCGGACAAATGGAGTAAATTGGAAAAGGATACTCATGAATAACCAATTTTTTCTCTATATCATAAAGTACAGAGCCGAATTCTCCATTCACTTTCCGATTAAAAAAAACTCTGCTATTTGGTGCCTGTGGATCCCATTGTAACATACAACCCTGCTGCCAGTTCCATGTCGTGGTCTCGCCAATCTCTATAAAGTTTTGATCCGGAATTCCATCATTTCCAAGTGAGAAATACCCCGTTTTCATCAATATCTTGTCAGATGCAGGTTCATTTCCTGTTCCTTCCACAACATTTACAAGTACTTTGCTATTATCAACGCTGAATGGTGTTTTATCATGGTAACCAAAAAAAACAGCTTTTCCGGACAGTTCAATCCGCTGTTTTGAAGTTGCCCGATTACCGGATGTAGCGATCTTTTTTGTGTTTACATTCAAATAATCCTTAAAGCGTATCGGCTTAATACCAGCCGCTTCAAATATTTGATTTAATTTTTTTTTAATAAACATCTCTGCCAAAATCTGTTTTAAATTTTACTGCCGAGCATTATTTACAAGGTTTTCATGAATGATTCCGTACATTACCTTTATTTCATCAAGTTGATTCCTGTTCCGGATAAACCATTGATAATACTCTTTCATTTCGTTACCGGATTTTTGTAATTCTTCCTCTTCTTTAATGGTCAATTTGATTAACTCTTGCTTGATCTTTTCTTTGTCAAGTGATGTATATGATATTGATGGATGATTCAGTTCTTCTTTTGTATTACCGGAACTACTCAGCAGCAAAACACAACCGGCCTGCATTGCTTCAAATATACTTTGGGACGGATAACTTCCCGTCTCAATAAGTGATACTGCTATTTTGGATTTCTGTAACTCCTGATGCAGACGGTTTGAGAAAGAAATTTCTGCTGTACCTTTCTTAATCCATTTTTTCAAATTCTTCTCCATCTCACCCTGCTCAGGTCCCCTTCCTCTGAATAGTACTTTCCAGTTTTTTAGTAGTCCTTCTTCAAAAAGTTCATGAACAACCCGGCTGAACAAGATTCCATTTTTAGGTGGCACAAATCGATGGGGGAAAATTATAATGTTTTCCTTCTCCACATCTGATTGAATCATATCATTCATTAAAAAAGCACCCTTATAGACACTATTTTGAATATTTCTGTCTTCAAACCAGTCTGAACTAAACTGTGAATTCCATCCGTCATATACTTTTTTACTGACAGAGACAATGGTCAGATTTTGAGCTTTTTGTCCCGATTTCAACAATTGTTTGACCTCATTTGAAACCCGATCTAAATATCTGTGATTGGTGATCTCAATAATAACTCTATTCTCATTTAATTGACTAAACAGAACCGCTCCATTTCGAGCTTCATCACCCATATAACAGTGCAGAACGTCCTCCGTGGGGGTAATCATTTCATTGTAAAACCTGTCCCAGGAATCTAATTTCAACAATAGTTTATCCATAAAACGGATGTGAATCCCAGCCTTTTGATAAATTTTTCGAAGAATCTTCTCGGCCAGTGAACGAATCCGTTTTCTTTCATAAATGGATATTTTCGGATGGTCCAGCAATACTTTAAGTGAAGGATGGTTCTGATAAGCATTGTTTAGTTCCGGTGTTATAATAAACCGCACCGATTGAATTTTTTTTTCATCAACAAGCGTTGAAGCGACCTTCACCATTCTTGATTCCGCACCTCCTATAGCTGAACCACTTGCTGCCATCCAAACTATTTTTGCTCCACAACTCATTCCAAATACCTGACTTCACTTTCAAGAATTACTCCAAAGCTATTTTCAACTTCAGTTATAATATGATTCATCAATTTCATTATATCCTCAGATGTTGCTGAACCTGTATTAATTAACCAATTTGCATGTTTTTCACTCACTTTAACACCCCCAATTTGAAATCCTTTTAATCCTGCTTTGTCGATATACCAACCAGCCGGTTTTCCTCCCGGCGGTTGTTTAAAAGTACTACCCGCCGTTGCTTTACTAAGAGGTTGTTTTCTTCGCCGATCTGCAAGATGTTCTGCAGTTTTAGCTCTGATTTCCTTTTCGGAGGCATGCCATGTCGGCTTAAATCTCGCTTTGGTTACAAAAATAGATTGATCCAAAATATTACTACTGCGATATGTTAATCCCAATTCATCTCTGTTTTTCCATTTTAAACTACCATCAGGATAGAGAAGTTCTACTTCAAGCAACAGATCTGATATTTCAAGCCTTTTTTTAGCTGTTAAACCCGCATTTATCACAATACCACCACCCACAGTGCCAGGAATTCCAATTAGAAATTCATAACCTCCAAATCCATGTTTTGCTGCAAATCTGGCAAGTTTGGGTAAAGGTACACCAGATTCAGCTTCAATACAGTTATCCTTAAATTCAATTTCCTGAAGTGCTTTTTTTGTACAAATAACCAGACCTTTTAAACCATCATCACTAATTAGTACATTCGATCCTCTTCCCAAATAATGAACCGGAATATTATACTTATAACAATACCTGATCACTTCAGGCAACCGATGTATTTCAGG
>PWLF01000055.1 GCA_003559475.1 Bacteroidales bacterium | reverse complement strand
CCGACAAGCGGCATAGAAAAATACGGGCCAATCCCACCGCCCCGCGGGGCGGTGGGATTGAACCAAACTAACAATCACAAAAAAGCTGTCCTAACAAACCCGACCACTACACCCCGGCTTCGGGGCTTTCACTGACTACTTTTTTCAAACGTTTTGGACAGATGTGATATTAACTTTTTAACTGAAACGACTCAGAGAGGACCTCTCTGAGTTGTTTGATTCAAATGACCCAAGAATTATATATAGATATAGGGGTTTTGCAAAGCCTTTCAAATATTTATTAATACGATTAAATCTGTTTTATGAAAAAACTACTAAAAAAAATCTTCCATACTTTTGGATTTGATATTATAAGAGCAAGTAGAGAAGGTATTTTACACAAACCAGAAAAGTATGTGGGTACTGACTATAAAACTCTTCCCATAACGATTCTTCGTGATGAGGAAAATTCAACGTTCTTTGGCTATCACGACAAAACTCCTTTTAGTAAATCTGGCACTAAAGTATTGGCATGTTCGGTTTCCCAAAACAATTCTAACTCGAGTGACTTTGGAGAAAAGATGAAACTGGGGGTTTTTGAGAAAGGCGCAGATGGAATTTTCCAACCTTCATTTCAAAAATTTGCAGAAACCGAAACCTGGTGTTGGCAACAAGGATGTATGCTTCAGTGGAATCCAATTCAGCCTGAAAATGAAGTGTTTTTTAATACAAAAGTTAATGGCAGATTGGGAGCGTATTTATATGATATTGATAAAAAAGAAAAATTACGTGAATTTTCACAACCCTTCTATGCTATTGATCCGACGGGCAGATATGCTGCTTCTTTGAACTTCATTAGACTGGGTGTTTTACGGCCTGGTTACGGATATGATGATTCAAAAAATACTGAGATCATAAATTCAGCTCCAAAAGACGATGGCATATATCTTATTAATTTAAAAACGGGAAAGAGTGAACTTATTATCAATCTAAAAGAACTTGCTGAGTATACAAACAAGAATGTATACCACTATATAAATCATATTACATTCTCTCCTTCTGGAAGATACATAACCTTCTTTCATATCTATCAGAATAAATTTAATCATAGGTTAGTTCGGTTTTATCTATATGATTTAAAAAGTCAAACATTGAAATTGTTAGAAGCCAATAACAGGGTCTCTCATTATTGTTGGAGATCAGATGAACAATTGTTAACTACAGAGCTCGAAAAAAATGGCAAAGTTGGATATTATCTTTATAATTTTATTGATAAAAATAAAGTAGAGATTGAATTAATGAATATTGGAGATTTTCATCCGATGTTTAATCCGCTACAATCAGATATTATTGTTGCTGACACTATTCCAGATAGAAATAGAAACCAACATTTATTTATAATGGATATTAATAAAATTAGGCAAAAACATGTTGGGACTTTCTACACACCTGAAAAATTCAGTGGTCCGTTTCGTTGTGATTTACACCCACGATGGGATCGCAATGGTACTTGCATAGTTGTAGATACCACTCAGGATGGTTTAAGAGCTATGGCCCTTATAGATGTATCTGGTTGTAATGTTCTATAGATCAGTATTCAATTAATTACTAAAATAGTGGCCCGAAAACTCCAGCAAATTTTTCATCCATGTCTAATAGAGATTTACGATAAACTGTACGCGAATTATCGATTATTTTTTGATAATCTTCTGGATTTGAAAGAATATCATCTGCTTTGTCAAGAAGATCTGAGCCATCCCATTTGATTGGAATATAAGTTTCATTTGGGATATATATATTTGGGGTAGTTTTCATATGAGACATGTCTGGTTTAATGAGAAGTGATCCATTGATAATAGCTTCAAAATCTCTCAGACACACTTCTCCATACCCAAATGGACTTAGGGTAGCGAAAACAGTTTTTAACTCCCTCATATATTTTTCGGATGGTACTAAACCGGTCAAAAATCTTTTGTTCTGTTGAATTTTTTCTTCAAGCAGAAAACGTTGATAGCCAATGCTCTTAGGATAAGATTGATAACGAAACCTTGCACTTATGTAGAGTGATTTATTTTTGTAATTAGCCTGTTTTGATAATTCATTAATTAATTTTAAATGTCTTAATCTATAATAAGATTTTAGTAGATGTATTTTACCATTATAACAGAGTCCATAACCAATTTTTCGTTTAATAGAACCGGACTTTGGTGATGGATATAATCCGTAACCAAGATTAAATGCAAGTTTCAATTTATTAATCTGGTTTAAGTTGCTTGCGGGTTCTCTATAGTTTTCTTTATCCTTATCAATGACATTAAACTGTTGATGATAATAGTCTGAAAAAATCTGTCTTCCATATATTTTATTTTCAAATATTGAGAAATCAACGGGCAGTTTTGCTTTGAAATAACCATCTAATTTGTCAATAAATTCGAAATGGGTACTATCAGCCCCCGCATTATCGTCAAGAAAGTAAATATAATTAAATGACCTTCTTAGTTTGTCAATTGTTTTATAAATAAAATCAAGATCGGAAAATTTGTTTTTAAAAATTCTTGTAAAGAGCACTACATTGCCATGGCATTGATTGATTTTACTTACATCAAAATATCTAAAATGAATATTATACTTATCATGATTCAAGATGAATGGGTATAGCGTGAAATAAAGTTCGAGTTCTTCATCAGAGTGAAGTACAGTTAAACTTTTTTTCATATATATTTAATTGTATTTATGTTAGCAATTATATGAAAATTAATGATTGAAGCTTTCTTTAAGTGGTAAGTGCAATAGCATAACATTTTTCGGTTTATTATATGGATGAAAGATAATCAAAATTAGTTTTTATTTACTCTGCAAGAGCTTATCCAAATCTGTTGTAGTAAGCAATTTCATAATGATGATTCAACAAGTTCCAAAAAGCTTCGATTACTTATTTCAGACTTTAGCTTCATTCAAATTCTAAATGTAGTTAACTTATCTGACTTATCAGCCAAATAAATAATTTTTAGTAATGCCTCCAGTTTTATCCATTATCACGATCGTAATTCGATCTGCTGATGAGCGTACAGAAAAAATATGCAAGAATCTGATACTTGAACAAGGAGTTAACCCTGAAGCACTGTTTATTGTCAAGGAAACTCCATTTTCTAAAGCAATGCGTTGCTCATTTGAAATTGGTATTAGAGAGAATCGGAAATGGACTCTTTGTATTGATGCAGATGTTTTACTGCGTCCAGGCAGTATTAAAAAATTGATTGGGTTTGCAGAAAAGCAAAAAAGTAATGTGTGTGAAATTCAGGGATTTGTAATGGATAAATTTTTTGGTGGACCAAGACAGGCGGGAAATCATTTATACCGAACATCCCTACTCAAAAAAGTTATTACATGTATTCCAGAAGAAGGCGTGAATATTCGCCCAGAGAATCATACTCTTGAAAAAATGGCAAAAATAGGTTACAAATGGAAATCTGTTCCAGTCATTGTAGGACTTCACGATCATGAACAATACAATTTTGATATCTTTCGTAAAGCATTTGTACACGGAATTAAACATCTGGATAGAGCGGAACTTTTGGTTACACACTGGAAAGAGAAAGCTGAGGAAGAACCTGATTTTATTGTTGCTCTAAAAGCCTTTTCTGATAGTATTCAATTCAGAGAAAAAGCCTATATCAATCGTGATCAGACTGTTTATCATCAGAAATTTCTCGAAACCGATTTTAAAGAGAAGAAACCATTATCATTT
>PWLF01000011.1 GCA_003559475.1 Bacteroidales bacterium | reverse complement strand
TTTGCATCATTATTTTCAGCCAAAGTTTCAGCCATATCATGCATTTTCGAACCCATTTGATCCATAACTGAAATAATTCGGTCAACAGACTCCCGGTACTCTTTATGGGTATATAAAAGTCGGTCAATCTGTGTGCTGGTAATTTTTGCCACATCATCGCAATCATTATTTTCAAAAGTATCATGCGAATTATTATCCGAATTAGTAAACAGCTCCTGAAGCATAAGCTTTTGAGTGTTTTGAATATGATTTAACCTGGTTCTGATAATATTTCTGTAATCAATTTTTTCAACAACAACAGCTGCCTGTTTATTAAAATCATCCAATAGCTGATTAACAGGTTTACTTTTCTTTAGCAAATATTGAGTAGTTGCATCAATTTCTTCCAATTCATTTGATAAAGCTGATAAATCATTCAGCAAATCATTTGTGAAGAAATCCTTTAATTTATTTAGTTCCGCATAAAGAGAATCAATATGATTCTCAATATTATAGACATTTTCTTCAAAAACCGGGCAACTGTTTTTCAACTTATTGATGGCTTCAGTAATCTTCAAGGCTTCCTCACCTGAAAAGCTTTTAAAGCTTCGATCTTTGTAGACATTGGTAAGTTTAATTTGAGTAAGAAGCGTATTTAATGCACCAAGGTTTTGAGCCAAATTTTTAAATGGATCAGGCAAAAGCTGGAGGTTTGACTTTATAATACCCAAAGCAGATAATGAATTATTAATCTCATCTGCCAATCCTTTTAAATTTTCCTGGATAAGAGGAACCTGATCTTTTATCTTTTTCAATACAATGGGATTTCCCTTTTCACCAGCCAGTTCAAACAATTCTGTAACCATATTCATAGCCTCAATGGCATTATTACGGTTTTGCTTCATAACATTGTTAATGAGAAAAAAACAATCAAATGAAGCCTGATTCAAATTACTAATTTTAAGGTCGATACAAGAATTTAAAACCTGAATCTGGTCACTAAGATTACCTTTCTTTTTACTATACTGATTGTCGAGGAAACTCATATTTAACAGTTTTTTATTCCTGAAAAAAACATTGGATTATCTTTTAACCCTGCTTTTCAACACTATTTTATTAATGATGGATAAAAATAATCAGGCATGTATACATTAAAAACCGTAGAATTACGCGAATTTATTTCGGAAAACTTCAGGGTTACTCTGATCTAAAAATCAAACTAAGAAATATCAGGTTTAATTTTTTTTAAATACCTTTACATCTCATTACATCATGAATTGATATAAATTCCTGGTTATTTCAAAATAATGATTCAGATAATGACCATGTGTAATGATTTATATTTTGTAAGTCTGATAGTTTTGTGTTTAATATTTAGGATTGTCTTAAAAGAATGATAGTTTTAGTAGCAGATGATTTATTCACAAGCCGGGTTCAGATTGGCTTGGTTTTAAAAGCTTTAGGGTATAAATACGATGAAGCTGTAAACGGAGATGATGCCATTGATAAGCTTAAACAGAATGATTACGCTTTTATACTTATGGATATTGAGATGCCGGTAAGAAATGGTTTGGAAACTACCTTGTTTATACGTAAAAAAATGACTGACACCAAGAAAAGTAATATACCGATTATAGCTATTACAGCGCATGACCCGGCTGATTATGCTGTAAATCTTGACACATATGGTTTTAGCGGATTTATCAGCAAACCCGTTACCATTGAGAAACTTAAGAAAACTCTTCAGGAGTTGGGGTTTTGAAATTATTTTATCTTAAAAATAAAAAAGGATATTTCTCATTGTAAGAAACATCCTTTTTTTATTTTTTTTGATTTAGTTTATCAGCTGCCTCGTCTCGCAGGTCGGCTTTCTTCATCATCCTGAGTTTGATCGCCTCTACGTGTAGGTCTTTCATCATCTTTAAGTTCAGTATCGCCTCTTCTTGAAGGTCTTGTTTCAGTGGGCTGAGCGGGTTGTACCTGTTCCTGAGCTTGCTCCTGTCTTGCAGCGGCAGCAGCGGCGGCCGCAGCAGCTTCTGCAGCCTCTATTGAATCCTGAAGGGCTTGTTCCTGGGCAGCTGCAATAGAGTCTAACCTGGCTTGTTCAGCGGCTCTGTCTTGCCGGCTGGGTCCACAGGCAGTAATAGCAACAGCACCTATTAATAATAAAACTCCGAAAACTTTTTTCATAGTTGGTTTGTTTTTTGTTAGAATCAAATTTACTCGGTGCAAAGATACTCTTTTTCCAAACAGGTAAAATAAATCGATGTAATGAAAAAACCTTTAATTTTGCATTCACAATAAAAACAACAATTAAATCAATTTTATTATTAACAAACCCCTGAAATTATGAAAAACTTGTTAAAATTTACAGCAGCACTGGTGTTAGGTGCTTTTATTTTTACAGCTTGCGAAACTGAAGTTACACTTACTGTTCCCGGAGATGCAACTATTGATCTGGGAGATGATTTTGACCCTAAAGCTGGCGTTACTGTTGACGGAGCTAAACTTGAAGATGTTAACGTACTCTGGAACCCCGCATGGAACAATGAACTTGTTGACCATTATATTGCTTCATATACCGTTGAAGGCGAATCCGACCAAAGAAATGTATATGTCAGAGCCGACAAGCTCACAGGAAATTACGCAGCTACAGAAGTAGACAATACAGGTACTTTCGGACCATATCCTATTAATGTTGTAAGAGGACCAGAATTTAATGAAATTCGTTTTAATGAGTTGTTCTTTGACGATATTATAATTAATGCTGTTATCAATGGTTCTGTAATTACTATTCCCGCACAAAACTATTTTAACAACAATGTAACCATTCAGGCAACCGGCTCTTACGATGGTGCTGCTCATAAGATTCTTCAACTTAACTACACTATGAATTATTTTGGTGATGAAATTGTTGGTACTGCAACTTTCACAAGATAAGAAATAACCTATAAATAAGAAAAGCAGGTTTTTTTAGAGAAACCTGCTTTTTTTATTTACTTTTTTCGGATTGTTAATAACTTTTACAAAAAAAATATCAACAATTCTTACACATTAGTCACCTCCCCTTCACTTTTTGCTATAATAACCGCTCCACAGCTATCACTCCAAACATTAATGCTGGTGCGTAACATATCAAGTGGTCTATCCACTGCGAGTATCAGTCCTATACCTTCGAGTGGCAACCCTACTGCAGAAAGTATTATAGACATGATTACAAGTCCGGCCATAGGTATACCGGCTGCACCAATGGAAGCCAATAAGGCAGTAATCATAACGATTAGCTGTTGCAGTATTGACAAATCAACTCCGTAAGCCTGTGCAATGAAAAGGACAGCTATACATTGATAAAGCGCGGTTCCATCCATATTTATAGTTGCACCCAGGGGCAAAACAAAACTGGTTGTTTTATTGGAAACACCACTCTTGAACTCAACAGCCTCAATGGTTAATGGCAAGGTTGCACTGCTACTTGATGTAGAGAAAGCCGTTAATAAAGGAACCGACATATTTTTAACATGTTGCAGGGGGTTGGCCTTGCCCAGAATTTTCATTAACAAGGGTAGAATAATAATCCCATGAATAGCTAGCGCAGCAATTACAGTAAGCATGTAGATGCCCATACGCCCAAATATAGTTGCCAGATTTTCTGAATTTTCAGCAATAATAACAGAAACAATTCCAAATATGCCGATGGGGGTAAACTTTATAACAAACATTGTAATCTTCATCATAATACCGAAAACAGCATTAAAGAAG
>PWLF01000280.1 GCA_003559475.1 Bacteroidales bacterium | reverse complement strand
GAATTAGCAAAAGATCCAAAATTAAGAGCAGCAATAGGTTTAACATTTGTAGAAGAAAATTTATTTAAAGCAGCAAAAGAAAGAGAACTTGCAAATAAAGGTGCCGATATTGTAAGCACTTTATCTAATATTACACAACCAACAATTGATCCGGTATCAGGGGAATCAACAGATGAACCTTTCTTTGATACAAAATTTTTAATTGAAAAATTCCTTAATTTTACAGAAACAGATATAAAATTAAATGAAAAATATAGATCTGAAAGGAAAAAACAAATTAAAAGGTTAGCTGATGCCTATGCAAGAATTCATGCTGCAAAAGAAGAAGAACCCGGTACAGCACCAGGTGCGCCAGGAGAAGGAGGTGAATTTGGTGAGTTTGATTTAGGACCAGATATAGGTGAAGAACCTGCTGGTGAAGAACCGGGAGAAATAGAAGAACCTGGTGAAGAAGATTTAGGAATTTAACAAATGTTTAACTTAAAATATTTTAATATATAATAAAAATTTGTTATATTAGTAATATTAAAATAAAATAGAAATTATGTGGAATAAAATAAAAAAATGGTATAATAATACTGTGATTCCTTGGTTTAAAAGGAATTGGTCGCAGTTAATTAATATATTAGTTTTAATGTTTGTTTATATACAAATACATAGTATTGGTACACTTCCAGGAACCGAGGCAGTTTTAGGTATATGGTTATTTGTTTTGTTTGTTTACTATATTTTCTGGGATTTGTTAGATATGAATAAAATGTTTAAAAGATAAATAATTATACAGAGGATTCTCAATAAGAGATAGCTGTAGAATAGATATATAAGACGGCGGTTCGAGTCCGCCCGGGTCCACAATTTAAAGTTTAATACAAAGGGCTCGACATGGAATAGATTATGTATTGAAGGCATCAGTGAAACCTTTGTTGGCTAATAAACGGCGAAAATGTTTATGAAATGAATTTAGCAGCTTAAGAAGATGTTAGTTTCACGAGATTGGCTCCCTGCGAAAGTGGGAGCTTTTTTATATATATAAATAAAAAAGATATAATATATACTATGCAAGTAAAATTAGTAAGAGAATCATTAATAATGAGTACACAAGATAATAAATTAAAGGGTAATAAATTATATAATTTAATATTTAATGAATTAGAAAATTCTATAGATATTATTTATGAATATATTATATCTTTATTTCCAAATGATAAAGTACATATAAAACCAATTCAACATGGATTACTTCTTAACTGGAAAAATAATACAACTTATATTAAAATTCATGAAGATTTTATAGATGATATAAATGAATTTAATGAAGGATTTTTAGTTATTAAAAGTTTTATTGAAGAAAATCAAAATTATATAATTATTAAAAATAGTAAAACTTTAAAAAATATTATAAATAAATATATAAAGAAGCAACAAGATTTTATAAATGATAAATTAATTAAATAATTTATATTATTTTTTGTTGTTTATTTTTAAAGATATATAAAATAAAAAAATATATTATGAAAGCTGGAAAATTTAATATTAAGGAATATTTAGAAAAATTACATGAAGCTGCTGAAGATGGTGGTGTAGCCGATGAGGGAAAAGGAATACATATTCCGCCTGAAAATAGAAAATCTTTTGATTGGTTAAGAAAGGAATATGATAAAGGTAAAAAAGAAGTTAAGGTTGAAATGTCATCACATGAGTTTAAACCCGGTTATTCTACTGAAGGAGCTAAAGATTTTGAACCCGGTTTATATAAACAATCATCTGACGCTGAAGCGGCTAAATTTCCAGAAACTAAATTTCCAGATTCTGAAACAAAAGGAAAAACAGAAGAATCTGGTGAAAAAAAGAAAAATCCACCAAAAGTAGAAGCTAAAACAAAGGAAGAGAAAGAAGAAAAGGAGAAAGAAAAGATTGAAGAATCTATAAAAAGAAAAAAACTTTATCTTAAAAAAAGAAAATTAAATGAAATGTCTCCGCTTACATCTAAAAGAAGCAATGATAGAGTACCTAGCGTTACTCAACAGGATGCTGTATTTAATAGACACTTAAGAGATTTTCCACAAGCTGATTTCACAATAGAATTTAATGTTAAAAATCCTTATATAACAGGTATACCGGAAGATATAATTAAACACGAATTTGAAACAGGCGAATTCACTAATGAATATGGTGATGAATTATTTCAGGTCCTTGACACATATAACTGGGGCGGTCAAAAATGGGAAATAAAAGATTGGAGTTTTGCCGGAAGATCTAGTGGATGGTATGCTCTTTTATGTGCAGGAGATGAAGATTCTGTAAGACTAGAAACATTAAGTAAAATTGAAACTATAGTAACAAGATATTTTTTACAGTATAACAGAAGATTAAAGGAGTTTTATAATTTAATATAATTTAATATAATTAACTTTAAAACTAGATTTTTATAAAAGCATATAAATATTAAACAAAGTAAAATAAAATTATATGATTAAGGATAATTTATTAGAAAAAAGACTCAATGCTGTTAAAGAGGGAAAACCAATACCAGAAGTAGATAATAAAGAAAATAGTTTAGTGAATAAAAAAGAAGACTTATTAAATAAAAAAGAAACTTCTTTAAAAATTAAAGCGATTAATGAAGTGTATAAGTTGCTACAAACACTTGCTAGTTCTATGCTATACGGTATTGGGTTTGATGCGTTGCTAGCAACTGAGTGGAGTTTTATACAAATGTTTGGAGTAGGCCTATTATTTAATCACACGGTATTTTATATTTTATCAAATTTATTAAAACTTTTCAAAAAATAGTTTATATAAAAATTATTGTTAACATTCTAAATATATAAATGAATGGGTAAATTAATTGTGCTTGAGGGTCTAGACGCAAGCGGAAAAAGTACACAGGTAAAAAAAATAAAGGAATATTTTAATAAAAATAAAATTACATATGAACACTTTCATTTTCCAATGTATGGCCATAATCAATTTTCCTCTGCTATAGAAAAAATTTTGCGAGGTGAATTTGGTGGTCTAAATCAATTAGATCCATATTTTATAGCAACTTGCTATGCTATGGATAGATTTATGTTTAAACCGGAATTAGAAAAGGCTCTCGAAGAAAATGATGTTGTATTTCTTGATAGATATGTTTTTTCTAATATAGCATATCAATGTGCTAAGTGTTCAAGTGATAATGATAAAAAAGTACTTTCAGATTGGATATGGGATTTTGAATTTAGATTTTTACAGTTACCATACCCACAATTAATATTATTTTTAGATGTACCAATTGATGTAATAAAAGAACGTCTAAGTGAAAAAAGAGAAGGGGGAGATAGAAACTATTTAAATGGTAAACAAGACATTCATGAAGCTAGTATTCAGTTCCAGGGTGATGTTAGAGATCAGTATTTAAATTTAAAAAATTCTATGAATTATGCAATAATTAATTGTAGAATTAAGTCAAAGGAACCGGGAATAAATTTATTAAATCCCAATGATGTTTTTGAAAATTATATAGAATATTTAGATACTATTATTAAATATACTTAATTATGGAAAATGAAAATGTGTTTAGATTTATTAATAATCCCAGGCCTATAAATATTTCTTTTTTTAAAGAAAATGAAAAAATAGGTGAATTTACAGAAGAGGATGGTAATCTTACATTTAAGGGAGATGTTACTGAATCAGGGCAAAAATTTGTAGATTATATATGTAATACGTTTAACGAAAGAATTAATGAGTTGGTTAAAAATAAAATAAAAGAAAATAATATAAAACAAAAATAAAACAACATGTCAATTTTTCCAGATAGTTTTTCAAACCATAAATTAATAAAAAAGTTTGAAAAACCTAGAGCTCATGATGCTCGTGCAATTACCTTTGACGGTCAATTTATTACAGTAATTCATTATAGAAAAAAATCGGGAAAAGTTAAAGATACAGAAACTATTATAAAAAAAGATTTAGATAACTGGATTAAATGGTTTAAAACACTTGGATGGAAAGAAGTTAATTAATTTTTAACTAAAACTTAACTTTTTTTAATAAAATTAACAGTTATTATTTATTATATTAGTACTAAATCTTTATAAACTTTAATATATAGAATTATATAAATAAAAATAATTATTAACTAATAAAAAAGTAAATTATGAATGAGCAACAATTAAATCCTAATCAACAAGTAGAAACTGACGCGTATGTTCCAACATACAAAGTTAAACCAGAATTTAAAGAAGCGGTTTTAAAGGCTATTGGAAAATATCCTTTCAATAAAACAGCATCATTAATGAATGCATTAAACGTAGAAGTCATCGATCATAATACATTAACGCGTATTATGCAAGCGCTTGGTCAATTTCCTTATATAGAAGTAGCACCTGTTTTAACAAATATAAATTCATATATTGAACAAGTCATTGAGGAAGATGAAGATGAAGAAGAAGAAGAAAAGGATGAAAATGCAAAAGAATTAAAGAAAAAATAATTACACATAATAAAGTAAAGTAAATAAAATAAACTAAAATAATTATTTTTAACGGGTTTGTTAAAAACAGTATTTGTTATATGCAAAGTAAAAAAAATTCAATTCAAGCAATAGCTTTAGATTTTATAGATAAAAAAGACAATAAAACATTTTCAGTACTTATTAATCGATTAAAACCGGGATTACATTCATTTGTTAGAAAATTTCTTAATGATTCTGATTTATGTAATGAAGTAGTTTCCCAGACTTTTGTAACAGTCTGGGAAAAACTTGATCAATATAATTCAAAATATAATTTTTCTACGTGGGTTTATGCTATAGCAAAAAATGAAGCTCTTGGTATAATTAGAAAACAAAAAAGAAATTTATCACATGAAACACTTACTGAAAATCATTCAAGAATATTAAAAATATATTCGCCACAAGTTACTATGGATATGGAAGTAGTTGCTCCCTCGGGAGAAGAACTAACAAAGTTTCTTTATGATAAAACAATGGAAGAAATTGAAAATTTAAAGGAACCATATAAAACTGTAATGCGACAAAGAGAAGTTGAACAAAAACAACTCCAGGATATTGCAAAACATTTGAGTTGGAATTTGTCAACAGTTAAAACTCGTTTAAGAAAAGCAAGAAAGGATATTCAGGAAATTTTAAAAAAGAAACACCCAGAATTAATTGAATCTTATTATGAAAAAGATCAAGTCATTTTTTAAAAAATTGCCATTACTTATGGCATGGAAAGATATTATTAATTATAGAGATTGGATTAATACAATTAAAGGAGAAAAAAATAATCCAAATTCTATTTTTAATAAATACGATATGAGAAGTAATTTCTTTTATAATGTTTATCTAGGTGTAACGTTACCACAAGAGGATAATGTTTTACCAGATAATATTAAAAGATTAAGAGTAGTAGAAGCCTTGGCACCTGTTCATAGATATTTAGATGATCAACTTGGGTTTGCTGAATATATTGTACCGGAATTTAATCAGGTATACGATGATGAAAATAAACCAACATTAACTTATGTTATTGTGTATAGGTTTCAATTTAAAAAAATAAATTTAAGGTTTATTATTAAAAATATAATTTATTTAATAATATTATATTTTATAATTACAAAAGTTCCTTGGGAAAATGTATATACATGGATATTAAATTTGATTCAAATGATATAAAATGGTTTAAGGGTTATAAAAATTTACCTCAGGCCTATTTAAAAATTAAAACTCCATCTGTTACGGGTATTATCAATGATATGGTACCTGATCCAGGATTAGAAGAATGGATTAAAGAAGTAGGAAAAGAAAAGGCTGAAAAAATAATGAAAGCTGCTGGACATAGAGGTACTGCTATGCATGTTTTTATTGAAGAATTTTTGAAAGTTTATAAAATTTCCCGAGATCCTTCAAAGGCACTTAAACATACCCAAAAAAATGCTGTTTTATTATTAGAAGAACAAAAAATACCGAAAGATAAAATCGATATTGGTAGAGATTTATTTTATAATTTTTATTCTTCTGAACATATAGATGCCTTTTTAAATTTATTAGGAATAGAACTCCCTGTATATTCTCCTTTTCTTTATTTTAGAGGATTAGCAGATATTGTTTATAAAAGAAAAGGTTATGGTTTAGCATCATCTGATTTTAAAACAAGTAGTACCTTTATTGAAAGGGGATCAATAAAGGAGAAAAAATATAAATTACAACTTGGCGCATATGGTTTAGCCTTAGATCATATGTTTAAAGATAAAGGTATTAAGACAAATTATTCTTCAATAATATCAATGCATACTAAATCTTCAATGATCCAATTGATTGAATGTGAAGGACAAGATCTTGAAGAAAATAAAAAAGAATTTAAAACCCTGGTTAAAGAATGGCATAAAAATAACAATCAGGAATTTTTATTTAATTAAAATAAAACTAAAATAAAATAAAAAAGTTATGGTAAAAAAGAAAAAGGAAAAAGAACCTAAATTAGAGGTCAATGAAACTAACGCAGAAAATCTTACTAATGAAGATATGTCCAAAAAAGAAAATAATAATTTAAATAAACCTTCTGAAGAAGAAATTAAGCAGGCAAAGGAAGAGTTTGATAAAGGTGCCAATGATTTTTCTACAAAAACATGGCAAATTGGTGCACCTGAAAAAAGTAAAGAAATAATTGATTATATAAAACATTTTATAGAAAAAAGATTATTTTGGACAAAAAATGGTTGGCTTGGTGTTGTTAAATTAACTGAAGAATTAAATGAAGCCGAAAAAATAACTAATGTTACTGAAGGAGGTTTAAAACTCGGCTATCAAGCTATAGAATTTTTATATTATTCATTATCTAACCCAGCAGGTATAGGTTTACAAACAGCAAAAGATTTTGAAGCAGAATATGAGTTATTTGCTGATATTTTTAAAGCTGTTGAAACCTGTTTAGAAGATGCCCGTAAACAATTGGAAGAAGTTCAATTTCTTCAAGAAAAATGGGCTACAATGTCTCAAGGTTATTATATAGAAAGAGAAGATGGCACAAAGGAGGCAGAAATTGAAAAATTAAAAAAAGAACAAGAAGAACAAACTAAAAAAGAAGAAAAACATAAAGAAATGGAAGAAAGAAAAAATAATATTAAAAATAAACTAAAAAATAAAAAATAGGATATATACTTAAATTAAATTTTATAAATATAATGGAAGCTTGGATAAAAAAGAATCTTAAATATATTACAATAGCTTTTATATTTTTATTTTTGATTAAAAATATACAAAGTTGTAATAGAAATATGGTAATAAATATAATGGAAACAACACACCAAGAAACTGTTGATTCATTAAATAATTTAAGAGAACAAACAATTGAACAAAAAAATTTTATTATAGATTCTTTAAATGATGAACTTCTTGAAAAGGAATTTATGATAAATAATTTAACTGCAGAACTAAGGGTAGCCGGTGTTAAAGTTGATGAGGCAAAAAGAAGTACGTCGGAACGCATTCAATTTCTTATTGAAGAAAGAAATAAAAATCAACATCTAATAGAAGAATATAGAAAAACAATTGATTCTTTAAATAAAGAAATACAAATATTAAAAGATTCATTAAAATAAAAATAATTATTTTTAATGGCTAAACTTAAAAAGAATAAAGCTTTATATAGAGCCTTAATAGGTACCTTTATTTTCTTATGGTGTGCAGTGGCATTTGTTTCTACTTTACACGCTATTACATTTTTTCAATTAACAAATACTATAGGATTAGCAATACTTCTTGGTACTGCTTATGAAATTGGTCAAGCATCGGTTTTATTTTCTATTCTTATGACTGAAAATAAGAATAGAGCTTTAGCGTGGGGAATGTTATTTCTATTGACAGGATTACAAGTTACAGCCAATGTTTATGCTTCTTATATGTTTTTAGAAACTTCCGGGTCTGAGAATTGGGTTTATTGGCAGGAATCAATATTACTTGGTGTACAAGTACAAGATCCACATATGTATAAAATAATTATTTCTTGGATTTCAGGTGCACTTCTTCCAATAGTTGCCCTTGGTATGACCGGGTTAGTTGTAGAAAATATAAGAATAGTAAGAGCAGAAAAAGAAGAAGAGTTAAAAACACTTGCAGCTGAAGGAAATAAGGCAGATGAAAAGGTAGATAATCTTAAAAAAAACAGTAAAGAAGAGGAGGAAGAATTTAATATAGAAAGTAATAATACAAAGGAAAGGATTGAGGAAAGGACTGAAGAAAATGTTAAGGAAAAAGAAAAACCTAAAGAAAAAGTTGAAGAAGAAATTAATATTCAGTCTAATATTGAACCGGTAAATAAACCAAGAGGTTGGCATTTCAAGAATGAGTTTATTGATGATGAGGGAAAAATGTTTAAGAAAGGAAAGTACTCACATACTATTCCTCGAAAAGAGTCAAAAGACCCGCCCTTAAAAAAAGTATGGGGGCGGCCCAAGAAAAGGGGTTGAAAGAAGATAAACCCGCCCCTGGTAAAAAAGAAACCCCTAAAGAAGTAGAAGAGGCCAAAAAACTTTTAGATGAACTTTCAAAACCTTCAAAAGGAAGTGAACTTATAGAAAGATTAAAAAAAGAAGAGGAGAAAAAGAAAAAAGAAAAGAAAGATAAAGATTATGCGTCAATTGTAAAGGATGGTGTAGAAATTGTAGATGGTAAGGTAGTACCAAAGGAAAAAATAAAATTAGATAAATTTGGTATACCTATCCCAAAAAATAGAAAAACATGGGATAAAATTTAAAAGAGGGTATTTTACCCTCTTTTTTATTCATAATAAAATATTATATGATGAATAAATAAATAAAATAAATTTGTAAATAATCATGGCAGATGTTTTTAATAATCCAACAAATAATTATGTATATCCAGGTTTATCTCCTTGTGTAAAGGCCGCAGATGATAGTTATTTTGAATTTGTGGGAAAGGGAGAAGTTAATATATTAACCGGTTCTTTATTAGATGTTCAACTTGATTTATCAAGTATAAGTATTCCTATAAATGGATGGAATCAAAAATCTATAATAATTTCTTCTGGTGAAGTTATTTATATTCCAGGATTAACAAAAGGTTTATGTAGAAGAAAACAAGGATTTATAATTCCTGATTTAAATTCTAATGATGAAAACTTAGAATCATATTTTATGCAAATAGATTTATCTATTAATTATTATGATAATTTTAAATATAAATCTTTAACATTAGAAGCTTCTTCTAATTATGATCAGAATATAGATATTGCTATAGCGTTAAATCAAGAATTTAATAATAAAAATATTAAAATTTCTGCAACTTATGATCTTGAAAAATTAACATTTACAGCAAATCAATCAGGGTATGATTTTAATATAAATAATATTGAACTTACTACTATAGATGCGTTAGAACATGAAGATTCTCCATTTATAGATTCATCAACTTTAATTCTTAAAGAAGATAAAAATGATAATATTCCTCATGTTAAATATTTAAATGGGGCACTAAGAGGATTATTTATAAAAAATACATTCCCGGAATCAGATACAAATGAAGAAGATTGGTGGCTTTATATAAATCATACACAAAATTATATAACTTCTTATGATTATATACAAGATATATCTATTAATAATACAGATGTTTCTATTTATAAAAAAGTAACAAAAAGACTTGATGTTGGAAAAAGTACTGAATCAACTGATACCGTAATGAGTGGTGGTGATTATTTAGAAATGATAACTGAAGAAAATAAATGGAAAAAGGTAAGTGATATATATGCATGGACCGCCGCAGAAGATGATTCAAATTGTGAAACAAGTAATTTAATAAACGGTTTTTATATTTTTAATCCTCAAAATTTTTCTATTAAAATAGATTATATTATATTTGTATAAAATTAAAATAAATACAGTGTTGTGCGAGCTAAATCAGTAAAAAATTCAGAAAAAATACTTTATAAAGGGATCCCCGCCTGGATAAATGTTGAAGATTTGAATAATCCAGATCTTGAAAAAGTTTTTGTATATAAAGATGAAGACTTAACAGAAGTTATGAAAACATCCCAAGGATTAACGATAATGGTTAAGAAAAAGGATCTTAAAGATAAATTAAAAGAATCTATAGCAGGAGGTGCCGGAGGTGCTGGTTATGCTGTATATGGAGGAGGTTGGGGTAGAAGTTTTGGAAATCCATCGATGGGAGGTAGATTTACAGGAAGAGGTTTTGGATTTGGTGGTTCTGCTAATCTTTGTGGTGGTCCTAATCAAATGTATACATATGATGTTCGTCCTCTTAATAGAACATTAGAACCGCCACCATCGGATAAAAGAGTTACAGGTTATATTCATGTTGGTTCTCTTATAAAAGGGAAAGTTTTAGGTATGAAAGATGAAGTAATTGGAACAGTACAAGCTATAGTTGAGGACGATGATAATAATATCAAATACTATTTAGTATTTGATCCGAGATATGGAGACAAAAAGAAAATAGATCCTACGTCAGTACAATTACATAATCCAGATGATAGTATGGTTGTAGGTGATGAGTTTGATATTGAAGAAGAGGATTTAAAAGAAGAATATTATCCAAGATTATTTAAAGAATCCATAAAAGATTATCTAAAGCCTAAGTCTAAAGAACAAATTTTAAAAGATATAGAACTTTTATCGCAAAAAAGAAAGGATCAACAGTTGATAAAACAAGCTGAAAAGGGTAATAAAGAGGTAGTTGAAATGTTGCTTAAATCTGGTGTAGATCCGAATATTCAAAATGAATACGGAAATACAGCTTTAATGTGGGCTTCAGTAAATAATCATAAAGAAATAGTTGAAATGTTGCTTAAGGTTGGTGTAGATCCAAATGTACAATCTAACTCTGGAAATACAGCTTTATATTGGGCTTCACAAAATGGTCATAAAGAAATAGTTGAAATGTTGCTTAATGTTGGCGCAGATCCAAATGTTCAAAAAAAATCTGGATATACAGCTTTATATTGGGCTGCAACAGAAGGTTATAAAGAAATAATTGAAATGTTGCTTGATGCTGGAGTAGATCCTAATGTACGAGATAAATATGGTAAAACAGCTTTACATTCGGCTTCAATGCATGGTCATAAAGAAATAGTTGAAATGTTACTTAAAGCTGGGGCAAATCCAAATATACAAAATAAATTGGATAATACAGCTTTAATATCGGCTTCAATGTATGGTCATAAAGAGGTAGTTGATTTACTTAAGAAATATGGTGCTAAAATAAAGTATAAAGAATGAAACTTGTATCTGAATCCATAAAAGATTATTTAAAACCTAAAACTAAAGAACAAATTTTAAAAGATATAGAACTTTTATCGCAAAAAAGAAAGGATGAAGAGTTAATAAAACAAGCAAAAAAAGGTAATAAAGAAGCTGTTGAGTTGTTGCTTGATGTTGGTGTAGATCCAAATGTACAAAATGAAGATGGTTATGCAGCTTTAGTGTTGGCTTCATTTAATGCTAACAAAGAGATAGTTGAAATGTTGCTTAATGCTGGTGCAGATCCTAATATACAAACTAAATCTGGATATACAGCTTTACATTGGGCTTCATTTAATGGTAATAAAGAGGTAGTTGAAATGTTGCTTAATGCTGGTGCAGATCCTAATATACAAACTAAATATGGAAATACAGCTTTAATGTGGGCTTCAATCAAGGGCCATAGAGAAATAGTTGATTTATTTAAGAAATATGGTGCTGAACTATAAAATAATTTAAATATTTAATTAAAAAGAGTCGACCCTGGGTCGACTCTTTTTAATATTTTTATCTGCCACCACCAGTTCTTGAATTTGAACTAGTTCTACCACCACCAGTTCTTGAATTTGAACCACTTCTTCCACTTGTTACTGTTCTATTATTTCTTGAAGAAGTACCAACCGCTGTTCTGGAACTACTACCTGATCTCGGTGAACTTGTGCTTACTCTTGTTGAACTTCCAGTTCTTATAGTTTCTGGTCTAGTTACTCTTGTTCCTGTACTAGTTCGAGTATTATTAAACCTTTGGCTATTTCTTCTTGTATCTCTATAAACTGGTGCACCTCTTTGGTTTTCTCTTCTAGATTCATATAAAGGGTCAGAAGTACGAGTTCTTGTAGTTCCTTCAACAACTCTTATATAAGAGCCTCTGTTTTCTGTATTTTCTTGTGTAATTCTTCTATTTTCTGTTTGAGTGGTTCTTGTTGTTTGGGTTGTAGTACCAGCAACTCTTATATTTCTTGAAGTTTCAGGATTTAAAATTCTATTTTCTGTTCTATTTGTGGTCGATGTTCTATTTGAGGAAATATTTCTATCACTTCTTCCAGTCATAGAACTTGTTGTAGTTCTTTGTCCATATTCATATTCATATCTTGTATTTCTATTTCCATAAGTATAATAATATCTCTGGTATGGTCTATAATATGGTCTATAGTATGATCTATAATATCCATAATAATAAGATGATCTATAACCAAAATGGTATAAATTATACCAATTATAATAATGATCATACCAACCATAATAATATTTATATGGTCTATAATGATATCTATAAAATAAATTAAATCTAAAAGGATTATAAAACCAAGAAATATAAATATTTGGATGATAATAATCAAATAATAATTTAAATCTTAAAGAACTATTATAATTATAACAATTATAATTATAAACATAAACATTTTGATTATCTTCAGTATAAAATGTAGTTTCTTTTACTTCTTGAGAAAAAGATATATAACTAAAGAAGAATGCAATTAATATAAAAATTATTTTTTTCATAACGATAAATTTTTGTTAGTTAATATATATATTCTATTATTATATCTATAAAAATTGTGCCAAAAAGTGTTAAAGGTGTTAAAAAATATGTTAAATAAAGTTAAATATATAAAAAAAGACCTATCATTATTTAATAAATGATAAAAGATATATAAATAAAATAAATAAACTTTTTACGATGAAAAAATTTAATAGTGTCTATAAAGATCAACAAAAAAGATTTCAATCTTTAAAGGAAGGTAAAATATTAAATGATTTTTCAAGGGTTTATAACTCTCTTCTTGAAAAATATAACATACTTGAATTTTACGATTTAAATGAAAAATATCAAAATGCTTTCCTATCCGAATTATCTATTTATTGGTCAGAAGAACATGGTATATCAGAAAAAGGGAAAAAATTTCTTCAGAAAAATACAGATATGTTAAACGAAAGTTCAACAACTCTTCAAAGGAAAAATTATTTAAAAAGAAAAAGTACCGCTACTATAAATGAAACATTAAGACAAAGTGAACTTAAATGGAAGCTTTATAGTATTATTGATGAAATGTATAAAGAAGTAAAGGCCTCAAAAATACAAGAAGTTTTATCTCCAGGCGTTCTTGTTAAAACTATCCATGATTCAATGGCTACTTCTCTTAAAGAGCTCATGAAAGAAATTAATTATGAGTTGACTGAAAGTGCTAAGCCTAAAAAAAAAACTTAAATGAACAAGAGCAATTTAAAGGCAGGCCTATTAGCGAAGATGTTATAACTCCAGATAATTTTGGTCATCAACTTGATCATATATCTCAACTAGAAGTTGGAAAGGAATATATTTTGCATGAACCAGGAATGGATGAATGGGTTGCTAATTTAGAATATGTTGGTAGAGTAAATGGAGATCACAAGTTTGTATCAACAACTCTACAATTTGACGACTTTGAAATGGATTTTTACCATGAAGAATTGGTAGCAGAGATTGATAATGGATTAGTGTTTGAACAAATATAAAAAAAATATTTATGAAAGTTAAATTAGTAAAAGAATCATTAAATGAATCAAATAATAGTAATTTATTTCTTTTAAATTTAATTGAAGGATTAATGCAGGTTCTCCTAAAAGGAAATCATTCATTTATTGATTTTGAACATATAAATATACAAAATTTTGAAAATTTAAGAGTTGAATATGCATCACCTATACCTCCAAAAAAACAAATGGAAATATATATAGGGAAATCTATTAATCGTGATTATAATTATTTTTTAAATTTTAAAGTTGGAAAGCATGCCGGTCTCTCAATGGGATTAAATTGGGATCCTACACCTAACATGGATGAAAATATAAAAGACATAGTGGATGCTATGTCATACTGGGGTTGGTACATTCTACCTGCATCAACTAAAAAAACTTATGAAAAGCCTTACTCTCGTATATGGGAAGAGGGAAAATGAATGGTTTAGTGTTTGAACAGATATAAAAAAATTATTATTTATGAAAGCTAAATTAGTAAAAGAAGGTTTAATAAGAAAAATATATGAAGATTGGGATATCCCCAGTTACATAGAAGATGATGATATTTTAATGAT
>PWLF01000258.1 GCA_003559475.1 Bacteroidales bacterium | reverse complement strand
TTTATGCATAAAATATTAAAGTGTTTATTTATTTTTTTAAAGTGCTAAGTTTTATTTAACAGATAAGGTTTGTATCGTACTAAAATTTGAAGCTCAAAAAAAATCAGCCACGAATTCACGAATAATGTTAAATAAAAAATATACCAAAAGAAGCATATAAGGCAATAATTACTTTCTACTTTTGCCCTAAATACTCTGTGATACAACTCTGTGGTTAAGCAAAATAACAAAAATATTTGCCATATAAGGTGCTGTATTAAATTCCAAATTTTATAAAAAAACAGCAAATTGTGTAATAAGATAATAAGGTCAGTATTTTATCATGTATCCAATTGGTTACTAAGGTAATAAGGTTTGTGTTACCTAATAAAACAAAAATTTATATATAATCAGTATAAATATATTTGATAATTTACTTAAAATACAAGCAACATAACTCAGCACATCAAAATAAGATTTTGCCTTAAATATGTTTTAAAAGAAAAGTTTTTAATTTTGTGCTGTTATTATTACATAGAATATTATAGAGTTTTAAAAACTATAAATTTTAAATTAATTAAATCTATAAAAAAATAAATTTTGACATTTTACTGGGGAAATAACAGGCGGTTTAATTCATGGTCAACCTATGCACAAAATAAATTCGGCAACAGATTACAAAAGATAAGTGTAAATGCCGGATTTTCCTGTCCAAACAGGGACGGCAACATTAGCTATGGAGGCTGCTCTTACTGTAATAATGAAGCATTTAGTCCCCTCTACTGCTCAAAAACAAATACTTCAATAACCGAACAACTAAATGAAGGAATTCACTATACTAAAAAAAGATATAAAAAAGTTGATAAGTTTATAGCATATTTCCAAACATATTCAAACACCTACGCTCCTATAGAAATCCTGAAAGAAAAATATAAAGAAGCTTTAAGTCACCCTGAAATTATTGGAATATCAATTGGCACAAGACCTGATTGCATAAATGATGAAAATATCGCTTTATTGCAAGAATTAAAAAAAAATCATATCATTTTTCTTGAATTAGGAATTGAAAGTTGTCATAATAAATCATTAAAGAGAATTAATCGTGGTCATACTTTTGAGCAAACAAAAAAAGCTGTAGAAATTTTATCATCAAAAGATATACACATTACAGGTCATTTAATACTTGGTTTGCCCGGTGAAACACGAGAAGAAACACTAAAACAAGCCGGTATAATATCAAAACTGCCTATTAACAGCTTAAAACTGCATCAATTACAAATAGTTAAAGGGACAAAAATTGCCGAAGAATACTTGAAAAATCCAAAAGATTTTAATTTATTTGAATTAGATGAATTCATAGATTTCGTCATCTCTTTTCTTGAAAGATTATCTCCTGAAATTTTTATCGAACGACTTTGCGGAGATGTTCCTCCACGTTATAATTTAGGTATATCATGGGGTAATTTAAAGTATGATCAGATTTTATCTAAAATTGAAAATCGAATGGAAGAAATGAGGACTTACCAAGGCAGATTATTTAATCCAAGCCAATAAAAAATACTGATACTAAACTTTCCGAAAGGCAGGTCTAAAATATCTCCTTGTTTTGTATGTTTTTCCTGTCTTCAGGGCAGATCTCCCCTTTTTCAAAGTGAAAATTAATAACTAATTAATTATGTGATAATTATTTTTTAACCCAAATTTTTATCTAAAAGTCAGCAATAAAAATCAAACTTCGGTTTGCATAGATGATTTTTTAAATAGAAACATTAAGGAATTAAGGGGGAATTAAGATTTATTAAGGGTCTGTTAAGAGATTTTGTCTTAATGTTCTTAATCCCTTAATTTTCTTAATGTTTTTTTAATTCATTAACAGCAAGAACTTTGAGTTTTTCAATTTCTTGCAAGGTAGCTGCAAAAGATTGCAGAAAACAGAAAAAAAGCTTACTTCTTATCGCCCTTCTTGTCTTTCTTATTCTCTTCTTTAGCATCATAAGAACTTCTATCATAGCTGTATAATCCACTCATAAGGCGCTTATTTTTTTCTTCGTCACTCATACTCTCATATTTCTCTTTTTCTTTAAGATATTTTTGCCTTTTTTCTTCTTCAATAGCTTTTATTTGTTCCATGTATTTACTTTCAATTTTATTACTAAGAAAGTTTGTAGCTACTGAGGGAAATAGTTCAAGCAAAAGTTCTTCTTTTTCATTTTGTGCCAGTTTCACATTTCCAAACTCTTCGAGTATAGGATTTTCCGGCTTTTCGTATTCATCCGGGTTGTATGGTTGTTCTTCTCTATGACCTGTTATTTTCTTTCTAAACTCGGGGTCAATAGGCAAAGGAGTTTTTCCATATTTTCCTTTTACAAGATTCACAAATTGTGTTGATTTAGAAGTATAGAAGGGTTTACCATTATTCTCATCTATAACACAATTTACAGCTTGAACTCCAACAATTTGGCTTGTAGGAGTAACAAGAGGGGGGCAACCTGCATCAACTCTGACATTTGGTATTGTTTCCAAAACTCTTGACAATAACTTTTCCAAATCCATTTGTTTTAGTTGAGCAAGCATATTACTATACATTCCTCCCGGTATTTCAGCCTTACGCACATTATCGGCAGGTGGTGGAAAATCAAAGTATGCTTCAATTTTTTGTGTTGTTTCCAATAACGCTTTTTCTTTACGTTCTTTTGCTAATTCTATAGCTTCATCAAACAACTCGTCAATTTCTGCAGGCAACTTATCTTTTGTTATATCAAAATCTTTTGGGAATATTTTGTATGTATCAAAAGCTTCAAGTTCTTTTCTAATATCCTTTAGATGTTTATTTATTTCAACAACCGCTTCAAGGTTTACATTAGTGTTTATTCCCAGTTTATTACAAAACAGTTGAATAATTTCAAAAGATGGAGCAGCGGGACCTCCGGCAAAATTCATAATAGAAGTATCAACGATATCTGCGCCATTAATAATAGCAGTAAGAACAGATGCAAGCCCATATCCGGGAGTTGAGTGTGTATGAAAGTTGACTGGGATACTGGTTTCTTTCTTAATAAGGTCAATAATAATTCCGCTTTTAACAGGCGGTATAAGCCCTGCCATATCTTTTATTGAAATAATATCAGCTCCCATTTTTTCCAGTTCAACCGCCTTTTTCACAAAATAATCAATAGTAAAAACCTTTTTGGGCAATTTTTTTCCCTGCAAAAAAGCTCTAAGTCGTTCTTTTTTAGAAAATTTAGGGTCAACCGTATAGCAAACTGTACAGTCGGCAATTCCACCATTTTCTTTAACATATTTTATGGTTGACTCAATATTATTTGTGTCATTAAGAGCATCAAAGATTCTCATAATATCAATTCCCGAACTGATTGCATTTCGGTTAAACCCTTCAATAACATTATCCGGATAAGGATTATATCCGAACAAATTTCGACCTCTTGATAAAGCTGTAAGTTTTGAAACATCACCGATAACTTCTTTTATGCTTTCAAGTCTGTACCAAGGGTCCTCATCAAGATACCTCATCACAGAATCCGGCACAGCTCCACCCCAAACTTCCATAGCATAAAAATTGGCTTCTTTAAAATATGGCAAGACTCTATCTATTTGTTCCTGGTTCATCCTTGTTGCAAAAAGTGACTGTTGTCCATCCCTCAATGTAAGATCTCTTATCTTTATATCTTTTTTACTCATCTATTGTTGTTATTTATATTTTAATACTTAAAAATTTAGAAAATTATAGTTGCCTTTTATTTTAAGCCCCGCTTATAAGTTTATATAAAAATAATAATCAATACTTTCTTGATTATTGATTTTTATAACACCCAAATATAAGCAATAAATTGGAAAATAAAAAGTTGTTTTTTTCAGTAGAACAAAAACAATTTGTTATTGTTTAATAATATTTAACGAAATAACATATATAGTTATTTTTGAAATGCTGAAATAAAGTTTTAAACCTGTAATGTTTATTTAAAATACCGGAATAATTTAAACTAACATATTAAAAAACAAGAATTTACAAATATCAAATTCTTAGAAACTATACTCCGGGTATTTAGGGGGCATTTCATCTTTAGGTTTATCAAGTCTCAAATAATAATCAAACCAATCCATTGTTCTAATCAAATAATCATATCTGTTAAGGTTAACTCTATTTCCATGTCCTTCATTATTGTACCATACAAGTCTTGTAGGAGCTTTTCCGTGCAATTTCAGTGTTCTGTACAGTTCAAGACCTTGAGAAGGATGCACTCTGGTATCGTTAGTTCCGTGCAGTATAAGCGTTGGGGTTTGACTTTTATGAGCATATTTAACCGGGCTGGCTCCATAAACTTTTTTCCAGTCTTCATGCGTCCAAAAGCCCCAATGTACGTAATAATCTTCCCAGGGGATATCAGTAGTATTTCTTTTAGATATTTGGTTTCCTATTCCAACAAAAACCACTGATGCAGCAAAGCGTTCAGAATGTTTTGTTGCTGACCATGCAGAGAAGTATCCTCCATAAGAACCTCCACCCATTCCGACTCTGTCAGGGTCAACATAATTTTTTTCAATCAGGCGGTCAATTCCATCAAGCACGTCATCGTACTCGGTACCGACCAAATCTCCATATCCTGCCATTGTAAAGTCAACCCCGCGTCCTGAACTTGCTCTGTAATTAGGCATGAATACGAAATAATCGCGAGCTGTTGCAACCTGCCCCCATATAGAATAGCGTGTTGTCCATCCATCCTGAACAGCAGCTTCCGGGCCACCATGAATATAAGTTATCAAAGGATATGTTTTATTCTCATCATAATTCAACGGATATAACAACACTCCTTCTATTCTCATATCATCACGGGCATAGTATTCAAATTTTCTTTGTTCAGACAATCTAATATCATCAAGCCATTCATTATGTACTGTTCTTCTATCCAAATTTTTATCCTCAAGAGAAAAAGTAAACACTTCCGAAGGGTGCTTTGCTGTATTTCCGGCAAAAGCAACAATATTATCCACTTTATGGAATCTGTTAAATACTATCTCTCCCGGTTTTGTAAGTTTTGTTCTTTCTGCTTCGTCGAGTTTTTGTTTACTCAAAACTATATCTACCCCTTCTTCCGCTGCAAAAAGCAGAGTATTATTGTCTTTCCAAGCTATATCAATAACTGATAATTCAAGTCCATCAACATAATTGCGAAGTTCTTCAAATTTTTTATCAGTAGGAACGTCCATAACAAACAAGCTTCCAACGACTGAATCTTCTAACTTAGAAGATGCTCTGAAAGCTAATTTTGTTCCATCCGGGCTCCACGCCAAAGTACCGAGTTTCCCCGGATTATCCATAACAAGTTCAATATTTTTACTCTCAATATCAATAATATGTATTCTTTTAAACATATATGAGTGGTCAACGAGGTGCTTAGGAGCTATAGCGGCGGCTATACGCTCTCCGTGAGGGCATACAACAAAATCGTAAACAGTAACCCCATGTGTAATCCTGCTTGTCCTTTCTTCTTCAATATATCTGATATACAAATTCAAATGCCTCCACTCCTCCTCATGTATATCAATATCAAAACCTTTATTCCTAAACTCTCGCATATCTTCAGGCACAGGATCAATAGAAACAAAAGCTATTGTGTTTTCATCAATAAACTCATAACTTCTAACAAAGTTGCCGTGTTTGAAAACTAATTCAATATCCTTATCTTTTAAATCAACCTTATAAATTTGCGTTCCTCTGTATTCAGGCATATTTGACCTAAAAGTAACTGCTTTTGAACAAGGAGTCCAGCCGATAGAAAAAACCAGATTCTCGCCGGTAACTAATTCCGTAATCTCTCCTGACTCTATGTTATAAACATGAATTTCGCGATATTCAGCTCCCGGATCGTGATCAAACGGTCTGGGGATACTTAATGAGTATGCAATATTCTTTTTATCGGGAGAAACAGATACCTCCGCTACGGTTTTTAAATCAAACAACTTCTCGGGAGTTAAAATATTATCATCTTTTGAAAAACAATTTGCTGAAATTCCAAAAAATATCGAAAACAAAAAAACTACAGTTTTAATCTTATCCATTTTATAAAAAATTTAGGTTAATAATTATTTTATATTTATTTTAAATAACTTGACAAAAAAACATTTTACAAATTTATAAAAACAGGAATAACTTTTATTAATATTTTTTCATATTTAACAAAAAAAGTTTATAAAGTATAAAGTTGGAAAGTTGAAAGTAAAATAAATCTCCTAAATATTCTTAATTTCTCTTAATTTCCACTTAATTCCTTAGTGTTTTAATTATAATAATCATTAATTTTCAAGCAATCAATGATTATTTAAAAAAATAAAAGTATTTTATAAAAAAAGTTCATGCAGAGGTCGCGAAATGATTAAATGCGAAAGTTCGCAAAGGGTTTAGTTTGCTAATTATTGCAAGGATTTTATAATAGTTGTTTTTTTGCGACCTTATCGTATCTTTTCTTTGCGGGCTTTGCGTGGGAGTAAAAATAGAAAGAATCTACCCTGCTTAAAAATTCAAAAATTACATCAAAAATTGATTTTTTATAATATTAAACTTAAATTTGTCATAAATAAAATATAAAAATTACAGATTTATGAAAATACTTTTATATTTATCTCTGTTATCAATTTTTCTTTTTTCATCGTGTAATGAAGGGGTTCCTATTCGACCTGTTGAAAATCCGGAAGATTATACAACAAAAGAAGTTCAGGAAATGGAAAAAGAAACGATTGTAGTATCTCTTGACAATGATATTGTTTATGTATTTGATGAAAATAATCAAGTCAGGTATAAAATCGTCAATATGTATAAGCCGGGAGATCGTATGATATTAGTTCCTTTTTATATATTCCTGCTTTGTGTTGCCATAGCAGTATATTTTTTGTTATTTGCCTTTAATAAAAATAGCAAAAGTCGAAAAAAAGTTGCAAATTTGTCAACGAAAAAAAATAGAATTCACAGATTTCGACCATTCAGATGATTGAATAATATGAATTTTATTATCCTGTAGGATTTTAAAATTAACTTAATCATATAAACACTCAGATGAAAAATATTGCAGTTGTAGCCGGAGGATATTCAGGAGAATATGAAGTATCTATTAACAGTTTGAAAACTATTTGCAATTGTCTTGATAAAAGCAAATACATTTTTTATAAAATTATCATAACCAAAGACAAGTGGGTGTTTATTGATGAGAAAGACAGAGAGCATCCTGTTGATAAAAACGACTTTTCCGTTAATATAAATAATAAAAAAACAACTTTTGATTGTGTTTTAATAACAATACATGGTTCACCCGGGGAAGACGGAAAGCTTCAAGGTTATTTTGATTTGCTGAACATTCCATACACAACCGCCGGATTACTGGCTTCCGCACTAACTTTTAATAAACATTATTGCAATTTATTAGTATCAAAATTGGGTGTAAAAGTTGCTAATTCGATTAAATATCATATTTCAGAAAAAATTGAAATTTCTGATATACTAAAAAGAATAAAGTTGCCTGTTTTTGTAAAGCCAAATTCCGGAGGGTCAAGTTTGGGAACTACTTTTGTAAATGATAAAAATAAATTATCTGATGCGATAAAGGAAACTTTCAAGCACGACAAAGAAGCTTTTATTGAAGAATTTATTGATGGGACTGAACTTACATGCGGAGCATATACTCATAACAAAGAAGTTATAGCATTACCTATTACAGAGATCATCAGTAAAACCAAAGCTAATTTTTTTGATTATGAGGCAAAATATACCAAAGGGGCAGCTGATGAAATAACTCCAGCAAGGATATCATCAACTCTAACAAAAGAGATACAGGATTTAACTGTAAAACTTTACAAAGAGCTTAACTTGCGGGGCATTGTCCGCTTTGATTATATACACAATGAAGAAGGTTTGTTTTTTCTGGAAACCAACATAACTCCGGGCATGGCAGAAACAAGCATCGTGCCGCAACAAGCGGAAGTAGTAGGGATAAGTATTACCGATTTATACACAATCGCTATTGAAGAATCGCTTTCTAATAAATACTAAACCCGCTCAAGGTAATTTAAAAATTTTCTTATAGCTATACTCCTGTGGCTTATTTTATTTTTATCTTCAAGCTCCATTTCCGCAAATGTTTTATCATATCCATCAGGAATAAATACCGGGTCATAACCAAAGCCTTTGTTGCCTCTTGGTTCGTCAATAATTTCACCCTCAACTGTCCCTTCAAACAGCTTTTCTTTTCCATCAATTATCAAAGAAATCACAGTTACAAACTTTGCTCTCCTGTTATCCTTATTTTTCAAATCAGATAACAATTTTTTTATATTCTGAAGGTCATTTTTTTCTTCACCGCCATACCTTGCTGAAAACACACCGGGCATTCCGTTAAGTGCTTCAACTTCCAAGCCGGAATCATCAGCAAAACAATTTATTCTTTTCAAATCGTAGATAAACCTTGCTTTAAAAGATGCATTTTCTTTTATAGTCGGTTCATTTTCGGGGATTTCTTGATAGAATTCAATACTATCAAGACTTTCAATATTGATAAAATCTTTAGTTAATGCTTTAATTTCCTTGATCTTATTTTTATTTCTTGTAACAAACAACAGTTGCATAAGAATTATTCTCTAATGTCAAGTTCAACCAAAACATGGTCTTTAGGCACCATTGTATCCGATTTTGCATTAATCTTTTTAACATAACCATCAGAAGGAGAAAACAAAACATTATTCATTTTCATTGCCTCCAGGACCAACAATTTGGCACCTTCTTTGACCTTATCGCCTTCATTTACGTAGATTTTTTTGACAGTACCAGGCATAAAAGCTCTGACTTTATCAAACTCAACAGGTTGGTAACCTTTTCTATTTCGGTACTTTTTGTTAGAAAAAGTTTCATATACATCACCTCCAATATTGAAAGAAATATAATTTTCTGAATTATTATTGCTTGTATTTTTTGTTTTTTTTGTCATATTATAAAATAATCTTATTTACAAACATCAATTTTTTAAACTAAATAATTAGTAAAGCATATTCCTGTTTTGATTTAACAAAGACACAACTCTACACTCTAGAATGGAGGAACTCCATGCTTTTTCTTAGGAGCTACTTCATCTTTTTGTGATGAAATTTCGAGAGCATGCATTACGAATTTGCGTGTTTCTGACGGTTCAATAACAGCATCCACATAACCGTTAGCTGCGGCAACATAAGGATTTGCAAACTTACGTTTATATTCATTAATTTTCCTTTTTCTTGTTTCTTCGGGGTTTTTAGCTTCTGCTATTTCTTTTCTAAATATAATATTAGCAGCACCTTCCGGTCCCATAACTGCTATTTCGGCAGTTGGCCATGCAAAGACAAAATCGGCTCTAAGATGTCTAGAGCACATTGCTATATAACCTCCGCCATAAGCTTTTCTCAATATAACCGTAATTTTAGGTACGGTTGCTTCGCTGTATGAATAAAGTACTTTCGCTCCATGCCTGATAACACCTGCGTGTTCTTGATCAACCCCCGGCAAATATCCGGGTAAGTCAACAAGCGTAACAAGCGGAATATTAAAAGAGTCGCAAAATCTAATAAACCTGGCTGCCTTATCAGAAGAGTCAACATCAAGAACACCGGCAAGAACCAAAGGTTGATTTGCCACAAAACCTACAGTTTGACCGTTAAGCCGACCAAATCCTATAACCATATTAGCTGCAAAATTTTCCTGAATTTCAAGAAAATCAGAGTCATCACTGATAGATTTTATAACATCCCTTACATCATACGGTTGTCTTGGATTGGATGGAATAATTTTATCAATATTATACATTTTAGACTTTGGTGCTTTTTTAGGAAAAGCTTCAGCCTTTTTAGAATTATTCCAAGGGATATATGTAAATAATTTTTTAATTTGATCAAAACATTCTTCTTCTGACTCTGAGTAGAAGTGTGAATTTCCGGTAATTTCAGAATGCACTTTAGCACCTCCGAGTTCTTCCATGCTAATTTCTTCTCCTAAAACAGATTTAATAACTTCAGGTCCTGTAATAAACATTTTGGAAATTTTGTCAACAACAAAAACAAAATCTGTTAAAGCAGGTGAATAAACAGCTCCTCCTGCACAAGGTCCAAGTATCACGGATATTTGAGGTATAACTCCCGATGCCTGAGTATTTCTGTAAAAGATCTCTCCATATCCTGCAAGTGAGTTAACACCTTCTTGTATTCTTGCACCACCGGAGTCATTAATACCTATTATCGGAATTTTCAGTTTCATAGCATGATCCATAATTTTAGTAATTTTTTTGGCATGCATTAAACCTAAAGATCCTCCTGCAACGGTAAAATCCTGAGCATAAATACACACAGGGTATCCGCTAATGGTTCCGGTTCCGGTAATAACACCATCTCCGGGAAGGTGTTTCTTATCCATATTGAAATCTCTGGCAGCATGCTCAACAAAAAGGTCATACTCATGAAAAGAATTCGGGTCTAATAATGACACAATTCTTTCTCTTGCCGTCATCTTTCCCATCTTAACCTGTTTTTCAATAGCTTTTTCACCGCCGCCCTGTGTTGCAGATTGCATTCGCTTTTTAAGTTCTACTGTTTTAGTTTTAATAGACATAGTTGTTACAGTTTTTTATTATTATAATAAACTTAAGGTTTTTATAATAAGCTTAAGCTTAAAAAATAAACATGAATATTTAAAAATCAATTCAATTAATATTTTAAATCAAGGCGCAAAAATAATAAAAAATTATTATCCCAAACACCAAACATTACTTACTTTGTAAAATACTTTCAGGATTGCTTTTGACAAACATCCAAACTGTTAGAGTTGCAACCACTACAACACCAAATATAGCTGCTAAAACAATCGCAGGGTAATCAGACTGTCTTTTGATAATAATACCGATAAAAGCCCATACAACTGCAATTCCAATAAAAGGATTATGCATTCTTATTATTGCCCAAGATGTAATAAAGGCCCCAACTGCAATCATAATTATAGCCCAAACTTCATCCGGTATACCCCATCCTCTCCAGTTGTATTTAACCAATAAAGCAGCAACATTAGCAATTGTAGCAATACATATCCATCCTAAATAAACTCCGAATGCGGCTTTTGTTATACCGTATTGTAAAGGAATTATTTTAAAATTAATAATTATCAAAACCGCAAGAAGAACCAACATTAAAACTAAAGATAGCGGAAGTTTCTCATAATGCCATGCAAATATCCATGCAGCATTTATCAAACAAGAAACAATAAATGCCCATGAAATTATATTAACATTCTCTGTTAATCTATAAACATCAAAAAATTGGGCAATAATAAAAAACAATATTAAAATATAAATAACTCCCCAAATAGAAAAAGTAATTCCCGCAGGCACAAAAAGATTAGAATATTGCGCTGAAATTTCTCCGGTTGTTTTACCGGCAAGAGGTAAAGCATTAGCAAGATAGTTCATTGCTAACATTATGCCAAAAACTAAAATTTTCAACACTTTTAAAATCATGATTTTTTGTTTTTAATTATTAATTAATATATAATTTAATTATTATCTTTTTAAAAACTATCTCATTATATGCACTACACCGTTCAATTGCTGTTCCTCTCCCATTCGTCTGTATAAAAGCACATAATAATATACTCCATCCGGTTGCCCTCTTCCATCCCACCAATTGCCGTAATAATCAGTGTGTTCAAAAACAATATTTCCCCATCGGTTATAAATGATAATATGCCCGTATTCATAGTGCTCTAGATTTTCTATTTCAAAATAATCATTTATGCCATCATAATTAGGAGTAAAAACATTAGGAATATTTAAATCACAATTTTCATAAGTTACTTCTTTATCAATTTCTGCAGTACAACCAAGTATTGTATCGGTAATTAAAGCCGTGTACGTTCCTGCTTCTTTAACAACAAGTCTATCATAAATTTCATTTTCAAGAGTATCATTATTAAATATCCATTCATACACCCAATGATAACCATCATTATCTATAGGAAGTATTCTTAGTAAAGTAGAATCGCCTTCACATAAAGGTAACTCAATAAATGATTCAATTTCAGCCTCCGGTAGCGGTAAAAAGTGTGCAGTTACAGTTGTATCATAAGTACAATTAAAGTTGTCAGTTATCTCAAATTCGAACTCATAATCACCATCCTGTTCTTTAGTAGTGATGGCAGGATTTGAATGCAAATCAGTACCTTCATCATACCAAGTTTCATGAACAACCTCAGGAGTAAATCTTATGGAATCGTCATAGAATTTATCATTAAAAGATATAGTCCAACTATGTATAAAGCCGTTTTCCCCCGAAGTATCATCGGTTATGGTTATCAACCATTCTCCATTAAGAGGGCAACCGACAATTTCATCAAAAGATTCTTCCGGTAAATAATCCCCTGCAACCAAATACGCTTCATTAGCGTAGTAATTTCCTGCCCTGTCGGTATAGTCATAATATTGCGGTATAGCTTCCCTCAAAAGACCATATTGCGAAGTTGGAGTAAAACAATACTCATAACCTACTCCGGGCAACGTATCATTATAAACAACCGGCTCTCCAAGGTTTGCTGATGAGCCGCCAAAATCTTTCAACAATATTGATAATCCATCCGGGCATTCAATCTCAATATTTAACTGGCTTTGATCAACATGGTCTAAAGTTATACATACTTCAGCAAAATCTTCTGCCGACTCAATAATATACGAATCGGGAAAAACATCAAACTCTAAAACCGATTCATACGACTCGCCTGTTCCATCCGGTATGGCAACAGTATCTTTCACTTTATAATCAAAGCTAGTCCACTCAACCATATTAGCTTTTCCTGTTAATATCAAATCTTCTTCCGCACAAAGAGTATCCTTGCTTGGATAAGTTCCTTTAAAATAAGGGATTTTTCCAACGAATACAGCTTCGTGAATTTCAAACTCACAACTGTTTTCCGGCTCATAAATGTATATTCTGAAAGGATAAGCTCCCGGGTCATTAAAATCATAATCAAGTTGTGACCCTGTATGTGTTGTTCCATCATAAGTCCAAATATAATCAATCAAATTATCATCAAAATCTATATGGTCAACCTTATAATATCCTTCAACAAAAAGAGATACTACCCCAACTTCAGGACAAAACTTCATAGTTTCAAGCTCAGTATAAAAGTCAGCCGTAAACAAATCACATGCATCATGACAGTTTATTTCGAGAAACCAGCCAAATCCATGCTCCGATGGAGATGATATAAAATGAAAATGCAGAGAATCGGTTGAAGAATATATTATTTCTCCTCTGGGGTCATCTCCCTCAGTTACTTCATATAAAAGTTCTCCGTCTGCACTTTCACCATCATAAATCCTCAAATAATCACCGGGTCCGAGATGTAAAAAAAGAAACTCCATTGATAAATATGGAGTAGCTGCATCTGAGCTTGTAAAAGTTATTGTGTAATTTTCATTTGAACTATACCTGCTTAAAGTATCACCACTGCTATCGGTAAAATACCCCGAACATGATTCAATTACTTGACCGTCATGGATATCTATAGGATAAGTTATACCGGAAAAAGCTTTTAAATGCAAAGCCAATATCATTAAAATTATGTAAAAGCGCAACATCATAATTTATTTATATTTCAAAAAAATTCGTTATAAAAACCATTAAAGCTAATACGATTAATTTTGAATATTATTTTAACATTTTTCCAATTTGATAAGCATCTCCGATTTTTTCGCCTACTCTTCTGTATTCTCTGGCGCCACCAATATAAATTAAAGGATCAAAAGCTTCAATATCAAGAGAGCGTGGGTCTTTTAAATCCTTAAGTTTGTCTGAATCCATGTGCAATTCAACAATTTCGCCTGCAAAATGATTTGTAGTGCCAAAGACTGTAGAGTTTACCAACTTACACTCAAAATTTAACGGACATTCTTTGATTATTGGAGACGGGATATTTTTTGACTCCATTTTAGTCAAGCCGGTTTTTTCAAACTTATCTATATCATTTCCTGAAGTTATCCCGCAAAAATCCGCTTCTTTCATAATATCGGCACTTGCTATATTAACGGTAAAATTTTTATTCTTTAAAATTTCTTTACCTGAGAATCCTTTTGTTCCGACGGATATACCGAGTGTAGGAGGCGCACTTGTAAGCAAGCTAACCCATGCGATAGTAACGATATTTGCTTTTTCCATCTCTCCGGTGACTATTAAGCCTGTAGGTAAAGGGAACAAAATCTTTTGCGGACCGAATGTTGTCTTCATATTCTTAAGCTTTTATTTAAAAATAAAATTTAATTCAAAAACATATTAATAATACATTCTGCAAATTTAACAAAAGATTTGGCAGGTATAAATAATTTATTAAAAGATAGAATAAAAAAAATTATTAAATTTGCAATCCACATGGGACGTTAGCTCAGTTGGTTTAGAGCGCATGCTTGACAGGCAT
>PWLF01000215.1 GCA_003559475.1 Bacteroidales bacterium | reverse complement strand
TTGCTTTTTGAAACCGTTTTATTTATCTTTGCAAGAAAACGATTTAAACAAAATTTACAAACACTTGCTTTAAAAATATGAGTTATTATATAGTAGATGTAGAAACAGATGGAGAAATTCCCCCAACGTATTCAATGGTATGTTTTGGGGTGGTTAAATTAACTCCCGAATTAGATAAAACCTTTTATGGTAAAACACGCCCAATATCTGATTTATGGATTCCAGACGCACTTGCGATAAGTGGGTTTAGTAGAGAAGAACACATGCAATTTGATGACCCCAAGGAAGTAATGAAAGACTTTGCTGACTGGATAGAGGGTACAACAAAAGGTCGTCCAGTGTTTGTAAGTGATAATAATGGTTTTGATTTTTCGTGGATTAACTATTATTTCCATACGTATTTAGGTAGAAATCCATTTGGTTGGAGTAGTAGACGCATAGGGGATATTTATTGCGGGATGAAAATGGATATGTTTGTTAGATGGAAATGGTTAAGAGAGACCGTACATGACCATAATCCGGTAAATGATGCGAAAGGCAATGGAGAAGCCTTATTAAAAATGAAAGAAATGGGATTGAAAATTAATACTAAATAAATTTAAACAATGGTTAAATATATAAAAGATAATCCAAGACTAAAAGTTCAGTTCTTCAATAGTGACAATGATGCGCTATTATTTGAAATTCACGACCGGACTTGGATGAATATTGGTGAAATACTTACTGCACATTATGTTAGTAAGTTAATGAATAATGAATTGAAAGGTAAGGTAATGCCTGAAAATTTATTGGTTTTAGTAGTTAGTGAATATAAAAAACAATAATATGATTGAAACCGCACGTTTTATAAATACTATTGGTGATGAAGATTATAGACAATTTTTAAACCAAAACTTCAATATTGATATGTTATACCCAATATTGGGGGATAATTCAAATGATACGTTATTCTACGGATGGAGAGGTAAAGATATGGGGAGTTGGCACAAGTTTACTGATGAATACGGTAATGTGTTAGAAATCTACCCCAATACAATAAAAATAAAAAAACATAAAGATGTTGTATCATACGAACTCCCACATCCAACTACACTTAACATGTTTATTGAAGATATGTATAGGTTCGATATTAAATTATTTTGGGCTAAATGGGTGGATGAAAATTTTGAACCCAAACAATATCTAAATAAGGATAATATAAAAACCTATTGGATGAAATTATTGGAGAAAATGGATAAATCACACGAGTTAATTTAAAAAAAATATGGTTAGAGATACTGAAATATATAAATTGTGGGACGACTTAACGTTCAAAACAACAGCATACCGGAAAAATTTTGATATTATTATTGAGGGTGAAAATATTATTACTGAACATATTGGAGCTATATCAAAAATTCAGATGTTTGAAAAAAAACCACCAATAATTCTAGGTGATTACGGTTTTACTGTACTTAATATAAAAATAGCAAATGAATTAAATATTGATGCTGTTGAGTTAATTAAAGAATTTAATCCACAACTTGCATATGAGGAATTAGAGAAAACAATTAATGGTGGTGATTTTAATGTGTATGATTATAATAAAGTAATCATAATTCAAAATCTTGTTATAAGCGAAGAATATCGTAAAAAGGGTGTTGTTGAAGAATTCATTGAGATGTTATATAGGGAACATTATGATGAAAAAATTGCAATTATGTCTTTAGTACTTCCATTTCAATACAATCCATTTGATTTTGAATATTATGATAAGTATAAAAAGATTACTATAAAAGAAGATATTGGTGACTCACCTAAAGAAGATATTATCGCTATGGAACATTTTTCTTTAGAAAAATTAATCAAAGAAAAAACCGATAGAGAAACCAATGAATATAAACTGTTTGCGGTTGCTGATAGATGTGGTTTTGAACGAATTGGAGAATCATATCTCTTTTTATTCAACCCGGAAAAAATAAGGAAAAGATTAAAAGAAAAATGGACTTATATAAAAAAACTCTATAAAACGTCAGAAAAATAATTTCAAAGTATTTATTAGCACGTTTAAAAAAATTATATTATGTCAGAAAATTTAAACAAACAAGAATTAGATAGTTTTCATTATCACGAGATGTTTGATAGATTGTATTTAATTGGAAATATGATAGATACATTTTTATTGGAACATCCGGTAGCATCCCACCATGAAAAAATAAATGAGTTATTAACAGATGCCAGTAGTAAATTAGCAGATGCATATCAGATAACTGGTTCGTTATGTCCTGAGTAACCTTTATGGAAAAATATCGTATAATAATAAGATTTTAGCACTCCCATACTTGTTAGTATGGGAGTGCTAATCTAAGGGGAATTGTGTTTAAAATTCCTACAGACGATTTATCGTTAAAAATAATAATTATTAATTACTATATTATGGAAAAATTGATTAAGAACAAGGAAATTAGAAAATTAGCGTTTGGTGTTATTTTATTCACCACAACAATTTTTCTAATTTTCTTTACTGCTTTTGCCGTTATTGGAGATTTTTCAAATAAAAGAAAACAAGAAAAATTAAACGAAAAGGTGGTTGAAATCTTCGATTTGAAATATGAGTTAAATGAAAAAAATGAGAAAATTGCTTTATATGAAGCACAAATTCAAAAGATTGAGTTTATCGCTCAACTAAAAAATGAATTAAATATTATCTTATTAGATAGAACACGTTTTAATGTTGAGAATATTGATGAAGAGCATCTTTATTTTATGGAAGGTCAAAGAGCATGTTATGAAATTCCAAAACACATCTACTACAGACTTATTTTTGCTGAAAGTGGGTTTAGAATGTATGATAACACCGGAAATGTTTTGCGTAGTAATGGTGGTGCTATGGGGTATATGCAGATGTTAGGTAGTACATTTAATTGGATTAATGAGAGGTATGATTTAGATTTATCAGATGTAGGTAATCCATATGATAATATCACGGCAGGTACTTTTTATTTAAGTAAGAGAAAAGAAGATATTGAAAGAATGTTTCCCAATGCTTCGGAAGAATATAAATGGAAATTAACAATAGCTTCATATAATGCCGGAATTGAAGATGTTAGAAAAGCAAGAGGTGTGCCTACAATGAGATATCATACAAGTAGTAGGTTTGAATATGGTGACCCAAATACTGAAACAATGGCATATGTAAACTTTATTACAAGAAATTTCATATTAGACGACCAATTACTTGCAATGTTGTAATAAAATATTTAATTTTATGTCATGAAAACAGTAATAAAAACAATACACGAAGAAGAATATAGTGATGGAAGCAGAACTTTAGGGATGTTATACAACTATTCAATAGATGATAGCGATTTTAATGATAGTTTCCCTTATATTTATCATAACGAAACTTACGTATTCTTTAAAACTATGATAGATTTATTTGATTATCTATTGTATGGTAATAAAAATACGGATGTTGAGAGAAGTTATTTAACTGAGCAAGAATTTGATGATATATACGATTCACAAATCAACGGAAGTTTTGCAAAAATCATCGAATTAGAATAGATTTTTTTTCTCGGTTTCGGTATTTATTTGATATGAATACTGAAACCGAGAAAAAATTGTCTAATTTTTGGGATAAAAAAATGACTGCATTAGAAAAACATAATTTTATATCACAGAATCATTTTTGGGCGGGTTTGAGCACATTTAAATATAAATACATCCCAGAAGATGTTAGAAAAATATTAGCTCTTAAAACGCTTTAAAATGATAAAAAGAAAACCCGTACAATGTACGGGTTTTCTTTTTTATCTCTGTCTTAGTTCATACATTAGTTGTATTACTAAGTTTGTTTGGTTTGCCGATTGATTTACGACAAAATCAATTGTTTTCTCCGGGTCTACTTCACAATTTTCCCAATAGTATCTTGATAAATCAGCATTTGTCATTAAATCCACCTTTTTCTTTAGTCCCATAAACTCTGCAATTAACATTAACGAGTTATAACTAAAGCCGTTGAACTTCCAGACGTTAACTACATCCACCACTACAGATTCCCAAGGCTTACTATCTAATGTTCTTTTCAAAATAAGTGGTATTTGTTGAATTGTTGTTAGTTGTTCTCTATATTGTAGATACTTTTTAATTAAAAGTGGTATATCATGTGATATGATATTATAACCACATAAGATTGGAAAGTATTGTGGTGTTGACTGCGCACCATCACTTGAAAGCTCTTGAAGAATGTCCAAAAATGTTTGAATTGTGTCAAATTCATTTGGGAATGCGACTTTCTTAAAAAATCTTTGAAGATTTCCGTTTTCATTATAAAGTTTAGCATATGTGATTGCAACAACCTTAACAAATTCCGGGTAATTTACGGCATTTTCTTCATATGTGGATTTAACCAATTCTTCATCACCACACATGAAATCAACATTGAATTTTGATTTTGATAAATATTTCCATCTATCAAACATTTGTGGTTTATTTTCTTTTAAAGATTCAAGCGTTGGGTATTCCAACACGGTTTTAACATTAATAAAGAACATATCGTATATGCTCGATTTATTAAATACTGTACTAAATAATGACATGTTATTTTTTTTTTTAGTTAGACAACAAAAATACTAAAATTTATGATAAATTGAAAATGAAATGAATGAATTTTGATAACAATGTACGATTTTCTTTCCGGTATTCGTTATATATTTCTAAAACATCATCATAAGAATATTCCAATAATGTTTTAGAATCGTACTTGCCTTCACAATGTTTGATGATATATGGTATTAATTTGGTTTTCTTCTTATCATCCTTTTTCTTCTTCCATTCAATTTCCTTTAAATAAGAATCACCAAACATTTCGATTTCACTATAAGCAATTTTCTTATTTCTTTCAGTGTGCTCTGTAAGAAATTCATTAAATGCTTCATAATTTTCATTATCATCATCATGCTCGATTGATAATAAATCTTTACTCATAATTAATCCTCGTCAGTTTGAACTATTTTTACTCCTGATGCAGTAGTGCTACCAGAATTTTCCACTGGTTTTTTATCATCAGTTTTTGTTTTTTTAGGTCTACCTCTACCCTTTTTTGGTGTGGGTGTGCTCATCAATGGAACTTTTTCAGAAAACCCCTTTTCAAGACTAATACTTAAATTTTTGAAAGAACTATCTTTTAATGAATCCAATTCACTATAAAAACTTTTTGCTTTCTCTTCAAGCATTTCCTTCATCTTTTGCATTTCTGCAGCAAATTCTCTCTCCTTGTCTGCAATTCTTTCGTTGGTTTCAATTATTAATTCAACAAATCTAACTAATTCATCAATTGTGATTTTATTGTTTTTGGGAAAAATTTTTAACATCTTTCCATCTTCGTTTTCACTAATTACTTCACAATCAATGTCTTTATTGTTATCAAAAACCCATGACTTATATACACCCACTTCAATCTCATACCATCCCTTCATAGGGTTTCTTGATATTGATATTAAATGTCCGTCAACCGGACTTAACGCATTTTCTATTACACCCATATTAAAATATATATGTTATAAACATTGATATTGATATCCAAAGAATTATCCTCTCAGGTTTTGAGAGGATAAATCTTGTTTCTTTATTTAATTTAAATTTACCATAAGTTTTAATCGTTAAATCAATAAGAATATGTATTATATAAACAAATGATGTAACGAATAATAACTTATATAGTTCATTTAATAATTCCATTGTTATTCTCCGTGTGTTTGACCTTGATGAACATTATTTGGTGCTGGTTGCTGCTGTGCAGGTTGTTGCGGTGCAGGTTGTTCAGCACCTTCAGTTTTTGCTGGTGCGTCTTGGAAGTATTGTTCAGCTAATGCAATTTGTGCGTTTGTTGTTACAATTCTATTCAAAACCCAACACATTTCATCAATCTTTTGCTTGTAATTCATGTTAGGTTCTTGTGCAAGTCTTACCAACTCACTTTCATCAAAATATTTATCATTTTTTAATTTGTTTAATAAATCAATTTTTAAATTCGCCATTTTTTGTAATAATTTTTATTTAATTGTTATTTTTTGAATTATAAAAGTACTGTAAATAATATTGAAATGCAAGGAAATTTACTATATTTCTACTAATTTTTCATTTGATATTGATTTATCGAAAATCATATACATTTCAATCAATACTGATAATAATGTTCTGTTATCTGGGTCTGAAAATTCGAAAATGTTTTTCCAAAAATCAACATAGTATTTCTCATCCATTTCATGTCCATGTAAATCTTCATCATACTTATAGAATTGATTGTAATAGAAAGTGTAAAAATACTCCAACAATTCGTCATTTTCAGAAAAATCTATTTCTTCTTTTTTGAAATCATCACATGCTTTGTTATAACACCAGACAAAATGATTCCGAATATCTTCATCCTCATTAAGACTTTCTCTATCTATATAGTATTTTAAAATATAATAGAGAAGATTTAGGGTAAAGTCTTTATAAATCTCCACCCTATCTTTAACCACAACATATTTTTTTACTTCAGACATATTATTTTAAGGATTTTAGCATTTCAATTAATTCCGGTTGTGGATGTACATCGGACTTGTCTTGTCTAAATGAAGTATGTGACCATATACCGGGTTCACCAGCCAATGCTTTTTTATTTAAATCCCACATATCTTCATTATAATGAAGTGGAATATTATGAACATCACCCCAATAAACTAATAATTTTCTAACTGCTTCAATCTGTTCATCGGTATATTTTTCATAACCATAAAATCCTCTATATCCATCAGAATATGTAACAATATCTTCAATTGGTTTTACGTTGGTGTTTGCAACATGTTTACTACCATCCCAACGTGCGGGATACCATTTTCTATTGTATTTAACCAACCCACCCCATGCATCGATTTCAACACCAATTGATGCCATGTTTAATGCTCTGTTATTTGCTGCTCTAATACCTAAGTGGTGTGCCCAATATCTACTAGAAAATAGTTGATGTATGTTACCTTTCCAATCAACAATAATTGATGTTGCAATTCGTTGTGGGTTTTGTTTCCACCAATTTATATCACCATCAACACCTCTACCACTTACTGTATGATGTAACACTATTTGTTTTTTATTTGTTTGTTCTTTAAAATAAAGATGTTCTGGAAAATCTTCTTGAATAATTTCTTCGTATCTTAATTTAGGTTGTTTTTTCTTAACTTCAAGAAATTCAAATTCTTTTTTTAAATTCTCACCACGAATAACCGCTTCAATACCTTCCTTTTCTCTATCTTTAACTACGTAAGCATGCTTCACAGTATCCGGCATCATACCGAAGGATAATCTATTTAAACTAACTAATCTATTTAACCACATACACATGTTTTTAACAATAAATACTGGTATAAAAAAAAAGGATGCGTTTTATGCATCCTTTTTTACATTATTTTATAAATAATTATAATTTATTATTTTTTGTGTTGATATAGGTCTTGGGGTTATAACCCAATAAATGTTTCATTTTATTAAATTCCTCATTTACTGGACGTTTTACTTGTTTCTGTTCATTTTCATTTAATTTCTTAACAACATGTTTAACCGCCACAACATTTTTACCATCAGTATAAAATTGATATGATTCTGTTACTTGTTTAACACCTTCATTCAAATTACCTTTACTGTCGTAAAAATTACCTAATCCAGTAAAGTCAACCTTCATATAATTCTCATCTAATTTATCACCTGAAATAAGTTTAGCTTCATCTAAATTAAAATCAATATAACGTTTCTTGCCCAAAATATCAACAAACCTACCAGTAATTGAATCATCCATTTCCTTTAAACCTTTTCTTTCGTTCCAACTACTTTGCTCTTTATTGAATTGAACCTTATCTGATGTAGTATCTTCAATTGGTTGTGGGTCTTTATTATACATAGGTGCTTTACCTCTGAATTCCAATTTCTTTTGTCTTTGGTCATACATATCATCACCCATATCAGCTTTCATTCTGTCTTCAAACTTATCATCCGGTTCGTTGTCATATACTAAGTCTTGTTGACCTAAACGATACATATCAACCTCATTTTGTTCATCATCAGTTAAATTACGCTTAGTGACTTCATCACCATCTGGATTGGCAGAGTTACCAACATTTTTAAGTGCTTCACCTTTAGTATTTTTTAGTGATTGTTTTTCTAAATCTTCACCCTTTTTATATGGATTCTTACCAACTTCTTCTTGTTGTTCTTTCCAAGCCATATCTTTTTCCATTTTAACAACATCTTTGGTTGCACTATCTTTCATATCTTTTTTGAAATTACTTTCATTGTCTTTACCTAATCGGTCTTTTAAGACTAATGACGATGGTCTTTTATCTTCTGTCATACTTTTTAGTTTATTATGGTGAACCGAAAATGCTTTCAATTCTTCATTTAATTCTTCAAACATTTCATTTCCATCAATTGGACTGGTGAATTTCTCATGAACAACTGGTTTTGTATTAATGTTTTTTGTTCTATTCCAATCAATTTTATTTTTCTTATCTTTATTATCTAAATGTTGTACAAATTCTGGTTTTTCTTCATGATTTGATTCATTCATACCACCACTATCTTGCATACCCATTGGAATACTGCCTTGGTCACCCTGTGGGTCTGGTTTAAATGCCATTGACTGGTCACTACCAGCAATCATTGAACCTTCGGTTTCGTTCATGTTTTTTAGTAAATTATCAACAGCAGCAATACCTTCTCTACCTAATTGGCTTTCTACTGTTCTATATGCACTACGAAGATAATCAAGACCTTTAGCTGCAAACTCACGTGTTAAAATATTCAACATACCACTATCTGGCATATTTCCTTGATTATATAAAGTTCCTGCAACAACAAATCTAGCTAATTCTTCTGGATTATTTTCATCTAAATGATGTTCATTCATATTACCCTTATCAATTCCTTTATTAGCTAGCATTGTAACAGTACTTTTATCACCCATGTTCTTTTCAATATAATCATAAATGATTTTTATTTGATGTGGATGTAGATTACTTAAAATATAATTCACATCTGAATATTTACTATCACCAAACGTGTGTTGAGCAATAAACTCTGCTTGTTGTTCTGGTGTATTCAAATGGTCTTCGTTTATTTTTTCTTGTTTTGATGTTTCTCTAATATGTTTTGTCATAAATTCGTTCATTAAATCACCGATATTACTATCAAAACTTTCATTTAATTCATTATAATAATGCTCAAATTCAGTACTATCGATTAAATAGTTATTATTTTCACGCAATGCTTTACGTAATACTTTACCTTCTTTATCTTTTTTCTTGCTATTACCCATCAAGTCACCTTTACTTGACCATGCATGTGGTGTGGCATATCCACCACTACCAAATCCACCTTCACCACCACCCACACTACCTGTGGTGGTTTCTTCAACACCAATTTTATAGGTTTTATTATCAACTTTTGTGTGTGCTGGTTTGGTTACAGTATCAACTGATTTAATATCACTTTTCTTTAATTTCTTATCTTCTGCACTCAAACCTTCACCATGACCTTTATCTACTATTTTACCACCGTGTATTGCGGGTTCTTGACCTTTTGCTGGTAAACCTTCAATACTTACACCACCTTCTTCAACTTTCTTTTCTTTCTTTTCTTTTTTATCTTGTTTATCCTTCATATCGTCACTACCTAAAGATTTTTGAAGTTGTTTAATACCACTCTTATCTCTTCTTTTTTTCTCTTTGGGTTTTGTTGTTTTATATAATTGTAACAATTCAGCATCATTTAAAACATAATCATTAAATATGATATTCATAATTGTTTCATTATAATGATAACCATATCTTTCTTCACCATCAGCAGCCATCTCTCTATAAATTTCTGAAAGTCTTGGGTGTGAATGAACTAATGCTTCCATTTTTGGTAAACTGAATATCTTCTTTTTCAACGACATTTCATCTTCGTTTAAAAGAACATCAACTTCATTCATAAATGGATTTTCTTCATTTTCTTTTATACCGTGTTGTGAATTAACTGCTTCAGCTTCATCCTCAAAATTTCTTGATTGTTTTGTCACGGGTTTCTTTAATGTTGGTTTATCAATTGACATATCTATTTTATTATTAATATTATTAATATTTTTGATAGTTTTTATATATATGCTAAATTATTTAACATCAGTCTTCCAAAAATCTCTTTTCATCCACAATACTTTAAATACTGCCTCCATAGAATCTTTAATGGTTTGAATCATTTCGGCTCTTGTTTGACTATTTTTCTTAGCCAAGACCTTTTTCATTTCCTTATCTAAGGAATCCACAAAGATTTTATTTATCTCAGAATTTACTAATTTCTTAATTTCTGCTTCACTCATATATAATAGTTCTTGTTTATAAATACTATAACAACTCGAAAAATCAAGAAATATTAATCTTATTTTGAAACAGTTCGACCAATCAAATAACCTGCAGTACCTGCAATACCTACTTTTATAATAACACCACCATTTCTATTAAACCATTGGTTGATTCTATTCCATGTATTAGGGTCTAAATCTTCTTTCTGTAATTCAGGGATTGCATAACTTTCAATATTATGTATTTTATAGAACGGACTGGTGTTTGTAACTGAAAAAGCTACTGGATAATTTTCCCTTCTATCTAACTGCCAATGGAATTCAATGAACATTTCATTAGGTAGTGTTAACCTTCTAATAAACAAATCCGTATTTAATATCGTATCTGCTTGAATTACGTTAGTTACTTGGATATTATATTCAATATGTTCTTGTTTATCAACAAATGTAATTACTGCGTTTTCCGGGTCTATAATAGTAGTACCAGAATGTAATAAAGAATCGATTATCATATTGGCTTCAATTAATGCTGCTGTAATAACCCTTTTATCTCTATTTAAATCTTCAATTCTTGTTAATAAGTTTCTTTGAGATTGTGTAAGATTTTCATTCATTTCCCGGAGCTTGGATAGGTCTGCTTGTAGTGTTAACTTTTCAACTACAAGTTCATCAGCTTTATTCCTATACACACTCATACTGTCGGTTAAAGCATTTCTCAACTTAATTTCTTCTTGAATTTGTTGTTTATAGTTATTGGTTTTTCTAAAATAATGTCCTGCACCACCAAATAGTACTAAAAAAATAACAACACCAATTATAATTAATGTTGTTAGATTTATATTTAATTTTATATTTTTCATAGCATTTATATTTTTTCATAAATACTATAATTTTTTATTGTTTCATTAACTCACGAAAATATGGAAAAAATGTTGTGTTATAGAATTGTTGAACTCTCTCTACAATTTCTTTATATTCATCACTATCTTCTAAAACCCGACTTTCTTCAACATATTTAAATTTAACACCACTATCAACATCGTCTTCAGTATTAATTGTATATGTGAACATCAACACATTATTTATTGTTGCACCCCAATAAACAAACGTTTCATCAACATATAATTCATGTGGGTCGTTATCTTCAGGAAATTTAAATGTTATGTTTAATCCGGTGCTTTTAAATGATGATTTGATACTTTCTTCAACAAATGAAACATCTCTTGGAGTAACTTTATTTGAAAAATTTTTCTCACCCTCATTCTCATTCAAATTTCTGGTGATTTTTAACATATCACGTATGGTCATTTCGGGATATATTCTACCGTTTTTATTAACTTTATCTGTTTCAACTAAAGTACCTCGCATCTTACCAAGTAAGTCTCTCATTTCATTAGGTGATGTTTTTTCTTTCATATTAATATTTTTATATAAATACTCAAACACTTATCTTATTTAATAATTTACTAAAATTCTTGAGATTAAACATTGGATTCAAATCACTTGAATCTTGAATGTGGTTTGACCTGAATGCAACACCTCTAAATTTATGTATGTCTTTATGATAGTGTTGAAATTCAATTAATTCTTTGGGTATATTATACTCATCACATAAGAAATCACATAATTTACTTAATGATTCTAATTGTTTATCAGTATATTTTTCCCAATAAGTATAACCCAACCATTTCTTTTCTACAGCAAATTCCTCATCACATTCTTCATTAATCCAGTTGATAAACTTACCGTCTTCTGTTTTAAATAAAACACCCATGTTTTCCAACACAATTGAAATGATATGTTTATCTGCGATTTTCTTTTTTAAGAAATCAGTATGATACTCCGGGTCATAATGTTGAAATACATTACCTTCCCTATTAATTGTGAATGTGTTCCAACATTTTGTACGACCTAATTCTTTATGCAGTAAATGCACAATATGATGATTATTTTTCCTCAAACTATTGGATATCACAATTTGTGATTTGGGTGATTTAACCTTATATCTATTTATTTCATTAATTGCATATGTTGTTTTATCAATATTCATTATAACCTCCAAAAAGTACTTCTTTTTAATTTTCTAGCTTTTATTATTAGTTTCTGTAACATTTCAAAATCAAAATCATTTGACGTGAAATCGCCATCAATATCGCCTAAATCCGATTCTGCTAATTCATCGACCAGTTTTACTGCTTTTTTTATTAACTCAGCTTTTTCGTAATCTTCGTGATTCATGTTTCTTTATTTATTTATAAATACTTTATTCTAATTCTAAAGCAGATATTCCATCTTCATCTACAGTGACGTTGATAAGCCAGTCTGGCGAAATTTCATGATTGTGCTCAATGATAAGCACTCTTTTCATATTATTTTTTATTAATTGAAGTATTTCGATAAATTCTTCAATGCTGTCTTCACTTAATTTACCCATTACTTCATCTAAGAAAAAGAACATTGGTTTTGATTTCACATTAACTTGATTTAAAGCAAATTTTAAAACAATAGCAGCAAAAGTTCTTTCTTTACCGCTCGCACCAATACAATCAATAATTGCAGTAGGTCTGTTATTATAAACCAACTTAGGTCTAAAATCATCTGGGTCTAACCATACATTGAATTGTGTTGAAGATAGTATCGATTCAAGTGTTTTATTTATGTTTGGAACAATATAGTTTGCTAACATTTGTTTCGGAATACCATCTCTATGCACACATTTTTTATATAGATTAATAACCATGTCCTGATATTCTTGTAATTTAAATTCAGCAACTAATGTTTCACCATTCTTAATCTTCAATTGTTTTTCACCAATTAAATTCTTTTTAATAAATATGTCTTCAAGTCCATTATTTTCTTCACGTTCTAAAACTTCAAGTCTTGCTTTTCCTGCTGTGATTTTTTGTTCATTAACCTTATTTTCTTGAATTTGTTTTAAACTATTTTCCCGACTAACGATTTTTGAGTTTAATATAGATATCTTCAATTCTTCATTCTCAATCTTTGAAGGAATGTTATCCGATTCCATTTGAAGTTGTTGCCGTTTTTCGACATCGTTTTTTTCATTGGTTAGTGTACCTATTTCAACCAATATATCTTCCATTTCGGTGGTAAGAGACATTATAAGGGACGTTTTGTCCTTAATGTCGTCATTATATTTCTCAATTTCTTTATTAGGGACATCTTTACTTTTTTCTTCTTCTTCAATTTTAGCTACAATCTCATAAATTTCTTTAGTTTTTTTCTTAACTGCTTCATTTATATGTGCAATATGGTCTTCTTTATCGATTACTTGACCACAAGTAGGACAATTTTTACTATTTTTTAAATCAATAGCTTCTTGTTTTAATTTAGCACCGTCTTCCTTAAACCTTTTAATATTACCATTTATAATAGCTATTTTATGCTTCTCTTCATCAATTGACCTTTCAATTTGTTTTATTTCAAACTTATACGAATTTTCTGTAGTTCTATGGGCTTCTTTTTTTTCAAGTAACTCATTCAACCTTACTTCATCATAGGTTTCCTTCAATAACTTAATTTCAGCATCTAAAGCCGTTTTACGTGCCTGTAGGTTCTTTATTTGTGCTTCATGAGTCTTGATATCACCTTTGGCTTCTTCTACGTTTAAATTCGTTATTTCAGGGTCTATTTTATAAAGTTTTTTTATATGTTCTTCAACATAATCTTTACCTATTTTTATTTTATTTTGTATTTCAGGTATTTTAACTTTTTCAATATCATCAATCTCTGTTTGTAGTGTTGTAATATCTGCTTTTAATTTAGTAATATCGGCATTTGTTGATTCAACATTACAACTAACTCTACCCTTTTCGTTTATTACCTTAGCATGATTTTTAACAGCTTCTAACTTTTTATCAAAAATATTTAAACCACTATCAAACAATAAAGAATCGATAAAATCAGCCATTTCATTCTTTAAAATCTCATTTAGAGTATCAGATGTTGTTAACACAATTCTTTTGAAATTATCGTAATTACCGATAATGCCATCAATTTTTTTCTGTGTTTCTTTTCTCTGGTCTTCATTAAGATTTTCGACCAAATTATCATCAGTCATTTCATCATCCGGGTCGGAAAGTATATAATATTCCAATGATGTTGGAGCAC
>PWLF01000226.1 GCA_003559475.1 Bacteroidales bacterium | reverse complement strand
GTTGTGTATGCAGTTTTCCCTGCATTAATATCCAATATTGCCGAATCGCCTTGCTTTTCCAAGTATGGATTATCAAAGTATTTTAAAAAAAGGTCTTTGATAAGTGAGTGCATTAACTTGCCTCCGCTGCCATGTCCTAATGTTATGTTTTCTTCCATTATGAATTAAATCTAAAATATGCATTACAAGCACCTTCATGAGAAACCATACATGCTCCAACCGGATTCATAGAGGTGCATATTTTTCCAAAAAGTTTACAATCATAAGGTTTTTTTAAACCTTTAAGGATTTCTCCGCAAATACAACCTTTCTCTTCTATAGTATCTTCAACTTCAACATCTATCATTTTGCTTGCATCAAACTTTGAGTATTTATTGTCAATACCTAATCCGCTTTCAGGTATTACACCAAAACCTCTCCACCAGTCATCTTTAAGTGTAAAAACCTCATTCATTATTTGAAGAGCTATTTTGTTTCCTTCAGGTTTAACAACGCGTTTATACTGAATTTCTACATCAAATTTTTTATCATTAATTTGTTTTAAAAGCATGTATATTGATTGTAAAATATCAACAGGTTCGAATCCTGAAATTACGCATCCTACATTAAATTTTTGAGGTATATTTTGATATATTCCTGATCCTGTTATTGTACTTACATGACCGGGAGCAATATATCCGTCAATTTTAACTCCTTCATCTATTAATGCACCCATTGCCGGTGGCATAATTTTATGAGAGCTTAATACAAAAAAATTATCAGTATTTTTTTCATAAGCATTTTTTATTCCTCTGGCTGTTCCCGGAGCTGTTGTTTCAAAGCCGATTCCAAGAAAAACAATTTTTTTGTTCGGATTATCGTCTGCTATTTTGAGAGCATCAAGAATTGAGTAAACAATACGTATATCAGCACCATTGCTTTTTTCTTTTTCAAGCGAGGATGTAGAACCCGGAACTCTTATTAAATCTCCGAAAGTGGTTATTATCAAATTATCGAGGCGACTGTATGCTATTGCATGGTCAATAAATTGTTTGCTTGTAACACATACAGGGCAACCGGGACCCGACATCAAATTTATGTTTTCCGGTAATAAAGAAGGAATTCCGAATTTTTGTATAGCCCATGTATGACCACCACATACCTCCATCAAAGAAACATTCTCTTTAGAAATAGCTTCAATACTTTTTAAAATAGTCTTTACATGATTTTTGTTACGGTACTCATCAATATATTTCACGTAAATAGTCTCCTGTTAAGTTTTGATATTACTTATTTTTATTCATATTTTCCATTTCTTTAAAAAGCTGAAGTGTTTCTTCTGCTTCTTTTTCATCTATTTTTTCAATAGCGAATCCTGTATGAAGCAAAACATAATCGCCAACTTTAACATCATCAAGTAATTGAAGCGATGTTTCATAATTAGTACCTCCAACGGATACAATAGCTTTGTCTCCATCAATTGAAAGAACTTTCCCGGGAATACTTAAACACATGAGTTAATCTTGTTTTGTATTATTAATTAAAGCTTAGAATTCAAATCAGTTTCTTATAGTGAAGATTTTTTAATCAACCTACTAGTATTTTCATTAACTCCTTTTTGAGAGGAATAATATACTTTTGCAAAGTAAAAAAAAATATTCAATTCTTTTGCATTTTTTTTCTATTTCATAGTATTTTATTTTTAATTTTGAGCAAAAAATAGTGAATAAAATCTTAATAAGTTTAAGGTGAATGAATTTATTAAAAAAGATAAAGAAGAGTCTTTAATAAATATAATAATAAATACAGGAATTATTTCTGTTGCTATTATTGCAATCCCTCTCAATGTAATTATATATTTTGCATTACGCTATAGCGAAATCCCCATTCTTAGGCTTTTGCCTGTTATTCTTGGCATAGTTTTAATTTTGCTGGCGTTTTTCAGGAATTCAATTGCTTTAAAATATAAGACATGGTTTTTTATTTTTTTACTCTTTTCGGCGGCTTGTTTTAATTTGGCTCTTAGCCTAATTGATATGGCAAGTTTATGGTTTCTGCTTACTATTATTTTTACATTATTAGCTACAAAAAGGGCTGAAACATTGTATGTTTTCATCTTTTCTATTTTAATGGTAGTAATTACAGGGTTTTTAATGATAATCCAAAAAACCACAATTCCAATTAATTATTATTTTAACGATTGTGAGGTTGTTTGTGTTTCTTCACGAATTATACATTTTATACTAATCGGTTTCTTAGTCTATTTCATTCTAAATAAATTCTTTAAGTTGATTAAGTCTAATATTAACGAATTAGAAGATAAGAATTTATTACTTGAAAATCTTAATATCTCATTAAAGCAGGAAATGGCTGAAAAAAAGGGGATTCAGAAAAAAATGCTTAATGCGGTTATTATGACAGAGGAACAAGAACGTAAGAGAATAGCAGCTGACTTGCATGATGGGTTGGGTCCTGTTTTATCTTCAGTAAGCTTATATTTTCAGGCATATTTGGATGCCCCGGAAAAACAAAAGCCGGAGATTGAAACACGATTAAAAGATATTGTTGATAATGCTGTTTCTGAAGTTTCCAGGATCTCTCATAATATCAGCCCTCGTATCTTGGAAAAATTCGGATTAACAACTGCCTTAAATAGTTTTATTAGTGGAGTTTTATTAACCAAAAAGATAAATATTGTTACTGATTTTGAAAAAATTGATAGGTTTGACTTAAAATCAGAAATTACAATTTATAGAGTTATATCCGAATTAATAAATAATTCAATCAAACATTCGCTGGCAGATACTATAAACATCAAGATGTTTTTATCAGAAAAGCAGTTGAAGGTTGTATATAAGGATAATGGCAAAGGTTTTGATGTTAGTAAAGTTCAAAGTGAAAGTTTAGGAATGGGGCTAAATAGTATTCAAAACAGGATCAACTCCTTGAGCGGAAGCATAACTATAGATAGTGCAGCAGATAAAGGCGTTGAAGTTAAGATTTTATTACCAATTTTCAATAATGAGAACTAAAATTGCAATAGTTGAAGATCAAGACCTCTTCAGAGAAGGCTTAAAACTTATCTTATCTCAAATAGAGAGCATTGATGTGTGTTTTGATACATCCAATGGTTTTGAGTTGCTGGACTATCTCAGGAGTAATCATGTTGATGTGATTTTAATGGATATAAATATGCCTGTAATAGATGGCGTGGAAACTACAAAAGAAGCTATCAAATTGAGTCCTGAACTGAAAGTAATCGCCCTGACATTATATAAAGACCTTACACATTTTACAATTATGCAAAATGCAGGAGCAAAGGGATTTATTAATAAAAACGCTAAAAAAGATGAGTTGAAGCTTGCAATAAATATGGTCCAACAAGGAGGTTGTTATTTTAGTCCCGAAATAATGAAACTTCTTGCTAATACTGCTAATAATTCTAAACTGCCTGAAAATTTTACCCAACGAGAAATAGATGTACTAAAACTTGTATGTGAAGGTTTGTCATCAAAAGAAATTTCTAAAAAGCTTTTCATTAGTATTAAAACCGTTGAGGTTCATCGTTCAAATATATTTAGCAAAGTAGATGTTAAAAATGTTGCAGAGCTTATTGTTTGGGCTATCCAAAACAATTATTTTGAGGTATTATAAAAAATAATGGTTTACCCTTATATAAATCAAAAGTTTACCCTTACATGCTTTCTATTTCCTAAGTTTAATTTTGTGTCATAATTTTTTAATTATGACTAATATTGCAATAATAGCAGAAAACTCTCATTATCGCGACAGTTTAAAAACAGTTATAAACCAAATAGAG
>PWLF01000251.1 GCA_003559475.1 Bacteroidales bacterium | reverse complement strand
AGATAATTGTTCAGGTGTTGGCTGAGGTTCTTTTTGCTCCGGTTGCTGTTTATCATCTTCTTGTTCTTCATCTTGCTGCTGATCTTCCTGTTGGTTTTCTTCATCTTGCTCATCTTGCTCTTGTTCTCCATCACACTTATCATCGCACTGTGATTCTTCTTCCAATAACTTCATGGCATAAGCGAGATTGTAACGAGTGTCGTCATCACCGGGGTCAATTCTTAGTGCATTTTTGTATGATTCAATGCTTTCTTTTATCTGCCGATTACTCAATAAAGCATTCCCTAAATTATGGTAAATATCAGACTTGTCAATTTTTTTTGTTTCCGTGTTTGAAAGACCTTCTAAAATATTTATTGCTTCATCAAATCTGTTTTGACGGTATAAAGAACTTGCGAGATTGTAAAGAGCTTTGTGATTGTCGGGGTCTTCCGTTAAAGCTCTACGGTAGTAAGCTTCTGCCTCAACATACTCTCCTTGCTCAAATTTATTGTTCCCTTCGCGTATTAATTCCTTTTCATTACTTGCAAAAGCAAATAAAGGAAAAAATAAAACTATTGCAAAAGTATATATTAATTTGTTCCTTGTTAAAAGCTTGATGGTCATGGTAATTAGACTTTAATTTTATCAAATATCATATAAATTAACGATAATTATTTTTTTATATTTTAATAGTTTTTAATTTATAACATCCCTTATTTGAGTGATTATCTTGAATCAATTTCCCTGCAATTAAGGATTGCAGGGAAATTGTAAAACATAGATATTTGCAAAGTGTTTTTTATTGAATTAGTTAAATTATTAAGTAAATGGTAATGCACTATATTATAACCAGATTTTTAATTATATTTTTTATATATCTGTTTTCAAATATCGGGGGTTTTTCTAATAACTTTTCAATTGAAGGGAAAGTTTATAATGATAATGGTGAAATACTTCCCGGTGTTCATTTAAAACTCAATTCAGATAAGTTCGCTACTTCTTGTAACTCGAAAGGGCAATTCCTTTTTGAAGGTTTAGAGAAAGGACAATACTACTTAACGGCATCTTATATCGGTTACGAAACTTTAACTAAAATTATACTACTTGAGGAAGCGGATATTAATATAATTATAAATATGACTCCTTCCGAGTATATGCTTGAGGAGGTTCATATAACCGGAAATCAAAGACAAAGAGCTAGAAAAACTCAAAGTATTTCTGTTGAAATGCTCGATAGGGATTTTTTCAAAGACCACCGGTCGGGGAGTTTGATGCAAACTATCAGTCAGTTGCCGGGAGTAAGTTCAATGAACGTTGGAACCGGAGTTTCTAAGCCAATAATCAGAGGATTGGGTTTTTACAGAGTTTTATTTGCTCAAAATGGTATCAGGCAAGCCGGTCAGCATTGGAGCAATCATACAGGATTAAGTATTGACCAACATTGTGTTCAGCAATTAGAAGTAATTAAAGGTCCGGCTTCTCTCAGATTTGGCTCTGATGCAATTGGTGGTGTTGTAAATGTTTTGCCGAGAACAATCCCTGAAAAAGGGGAGGTGTCAGGTGAGGTTTCTTTGATTGGAAAAACAAATACACAGTGGGTTGGAACATCTGCTGTCGTGTCAGCAAGAAATAATAATTTTTATTTTCATGCCAATGCAACCTATAATAATTTTGGTGATTTTAAAATTCCTGACACAGATTATTTCCTTGAGCCGTCGCCGGTTGGAGCCCCTGAAGCCGGTCATAAGATTGAAATAGACGATTATTTGCTTAATACCGCCGGCGAAGAAAAAGCAGCATCAGTTACCGCCGGAATGCTCAGAGATAATGGAAATAGCTATTTTAACTTTAGTTACCACTCCGGTAAATCCGGTTTTTTTGACTGGATGGGTATGAGAAACAAGGAGTTTCGGGAACTACATGAAGAAAACAGAAGGGAAGTCAGAGTGCCTTATCAAAAAGTTGATAATTACTCTATTAGTCATTTTACTAACAGATATTTTAATGATAACAAACTTGAAGTTTCTCTCGGCTATCAATATAATGTTTCAAGCGAGCATGCACTGCTTTCAGATAGAACCGGAAACAGAGCCGATGATATCAAATATTATAGAAGTTTGGATAATCTTGAACTTGAACTTGATTTACATAGTATTACCGGAAATATCTTATACTCACTGAGAAGTTATGAAAATCATACTATAGACTTTATTGTTAATTCCGGCTATGAAATTAATAATATTGACGGTTATAGCCATATCATCCCTGAATATGAGAAAAAATCTATAGGAAAAGCAGTTATTTGCAAATATAATTTGTCAAATCAATGGATAGTTAATAGTGGGTTTAGGGTTGACTTGCATGACTTTTTTATGTACGAGTCGCTAAATCCTGACCCCGCTTTTGGTGATTCTATTTTTAATCAAGAGTTTGAAAATTTATATGTTGGAACAGCAGGGTCTTTAGGATTTAATTATTTACCCGATGAAAATACTATCATTAGAACAAATTTAGGAAAGAGCTATCGCATACCATCAGCATATGAACTTGGAGCTTATGGATTGCACAGACATGAAGGGAGGTTTGAGCACGGCGACCTTGACCTCAAACCCGAAGAAGCGTGGCAAATTGATGTAGGATACGAGAGATCATTTGACAATGCAAAGTTTGCTATAACCCCGTTTGTTAACTATTTTACTAATTACCTGTTTCTTAATCCTTCGCCTGAACTTAGACCCGAAGGACAAGTATATGAATATAAGCAAAGCGTTGCATTGCTATATGGAGGAGAACTTAGTGTAGAATATACCTTTTTTGATAAGGTCAGATTTAGGTCGGGAACAGAGTATGTTTATGCTCTTAACTTAGACCTAATGAGACCTCTGCCTTTTACTCCGCCATTTTCTTCTCTAAATGCATTGAGCTATATGTTTGATGATTTGCTCATATTTACTAATAGCAGAATATGTTTTGAAAGTGTTTTTGTGGGAGCTCAAAACAATACCGTGCCTAACGAATTGAAAACGCCGGAGTACTTCTCTTTTAATATAAACCTTAGAACGGATATTAAACTATACAGTAAACCGATAAAATTCAGATTTAAAGTCAGAAATGTTTTTGATAGCAACTATTATGATCATATTAGTTTTTACCGCAGACTAAGAATACCCGAACCGGGTAGAGATTTTCAACTGTTTATCAATATACCTTTTTAAAGTTTAACAGATTTATTAATCAAAAAAATAAAGTTATGAAGATTCGAAAATTTTTAAAAATGAAAAGCTTGCTAATTATAGCTTTTTTACTTCTCTTTAATAGTTGTGCCAAAGATGAAGATGAGAAAAATTTGCAACCAACTATTGAGATTATCACTCCTTTGATGTGTGATGTCTTGTATTTTGATGAGGAATATACTTATAAATTTAAACTGACAGACCCTAATGGTAACGGGTTAGGTAATTTTAGTATGGATATTCATCACAACTTTAATCATCATGTTCATGGTGACCATTTGCCGTGTGAGATGGATCCGAAAAAAGACCAGGTCAACCCTTTTGAAAAAGTGTGGGTTGTGCCTTTACCTGATGATGAAATTGAGTATATTCTTGAGATGAAAATTACTGTTCCTTCTGAAGTTGAAGGTAAAGAAGGCAAGATACATGATTACGGAGACTATCATTTTCATATATATACAACCAACATTGATGGCTATCAGGCATTTACTGCACTTGAGTTTAAACTATTACATGAAGATTAGTAACTATTGTCAATGGTTTTGTTATCTAAAAACCCCCTTTTTTGGTTATTGACCGGTAATGATTATATATAGACCTTTGT
>PWLF01000105.1 GCA_003559475.1 Bacteroidales bacterium | reverse complement strand
GACATTTTCGAAACGCTGAACATGTTTGAAAATACAGTTGAAGATAAGATTGTTTTAGATCAAATACATTCTGACGTTAGAAAACTGATTGAATATCTTCCGGAAGAACAAAAAAAAGTTCTTATTATGCGTCATTACCGTAATATGAGCTTTAAAGATATTGCAGAACAAACAGATGTTAGCATTAATACTGCCCTTGGGCGCATGAGATATGCTCTTATCAACCTGAGAAAAGTAATTGAAGAAAAAGATATTGTTCTTACAAGCTAATCATTAATTACCAACTTATATAATTATTAAGCATCCTTTTAACGTAGGTGAAAATATTTTTTTTAAAAAAATCATTTTTTCTATTGCATCACTATTTTTTTAATCATAATACTTTCAATAAAAAAAAGACATATCTAATTTATTTATATTATTTTTGCAACATAATATCCTTAAACAGTTACGCTTTTTAAAAAATCAAAAAAAGTGAAAAAAATAGAAAATGTTTCTCTAAAGAATTATAATACATTCGGTTTAAATGTAAAAGCTAAGCGAATGTTTATTATAAATGACATTTACGAGTTAAACGAATCAATTGAATATATTAATTCAAATAAAGATGATTCGCTGATCTTAAGTGGAGGCAGCAATATTTTATTTAAAGGTAACTACAATGGCACTATAATAAAACTGGATATTAAAGGCATTCACATAGCAGAGAAGACATCAAATCATGTTTTTTTAAGAGTAAATTGCGGTGAGGAGTGGGACGAATTTGTAAGTTACAGCGTGAGCAATAATTGGGGCGGTGCTGAAAATTTGTCACTCATCCCGGGGAAGGTAGGGGCATCACCAATTCAAAACATCGGAGCTTATGGCGCTGAGTTAAAAGATATCTTTTATAGTCTTGAAGCAATGGATGTTCAAACGGGAACACTAAAAACTTTCGGCAAAGAAGATTGCGAGTTCGGCTATAGAAATTCTATTTTTAAAAATGCTCTTAAAAATAAGTTTATTATATGCTCTGTAACATTTAAACTTGATATAAACCATAACATTAACAGTAGCTATAAAGCAATAGAGGATTATTTTATAGATAACAATATTAGCAAGCCCAAAATATCTGATGTAAGGCGAGCAGTAATTTCAATACGTAAAGAAAAACTACCTGACCCTGAGTTCTTAGGAAATGCCGGAAGTTTTTTTAAAAACCCTATTATATCAAAAGAGAAATTTGAAAAAATCAAAGAAAAAAATCCCGGGATAGTAAGTCATAAAGAAAAAAATCAAATAAAACTATCCGCCGGGTGGCTTATTGAGCAAGCCGGTTGGAAAGGATATAGAAAAAATGATGCCGGAGTTTATGACAAACAAGCTCTGGTAATTGTTAACTACGGAAACGCAAAAAGTAAAGACATCCTTGAATTATCAGAGATTATTAAGGAATCCGTTTTTAATAAATTTGGAGTAAAATTGGAAGAAGAAGTAACCATTATTTAAAAATGTCAAAAATAAACATATAAAAGTCCATAACTTTATATATTTTTGCATGATAATGAAACGTACAGAAGCTATTATTATAATAATCATAGGAATTTTAGTTGCTTTAAGGCTACTTTTTGGGGGTTGGTTTAATTCCCCGGCAATGATATCAATAGTATTATTATCAATTTACTATTTACTTTTCGGAGTTTTTATTTTCAATAACATAAGAATAGATAAAATTTTTTCGCAAAGCAACAAAAGCAGACTGAATATTTTGAATATTTCAACAGGAGTATCAATGGGTGTAATATACTCTTTTTGCGCACTTTCTATAATGTTTGCACTTTGTTTTTACACCAATATGGATATTATGCTTTTCATATCCGCTTGTTTGACTTTTGTATCTATTGTTTTTTTCTTGTTTTATTATTTTAGAAAAAAACGTTATAATGATACCCCTCGCAACTTTTATCAGTATTTAATACGGTCGGGAGTTTTCTTTTTACTATGTTTGTTTTTATTATTAACTCCTATTGAAAACCGACTTGAAGTACTTTTTCATAATTATCCCGAATTTATTGAAGCGTATCAAAATTACAAAGACAACCCTGAAGATAAAGAGGCAGAAGAAGAACTTCGAAAGCAAAGGAATAGGTTTAGATAGGCATAAAATTTATTCAATTTAACTTTTATAACTTATTTTTCATTTAATATATTGCAAGTGTTGCACAATGTTTCATGCTTTTTCTTTGCATTATAATTATTATTGGTGCCTTTTGCTACTTCTTCATTATTAAGGGTAATTTTTTCTTCTGATGGCAATAAATTTTTATTCTTTAATTTTATGTTAATCAGATCAATTTTTCTTCTTGGTTCAGGAATAATATAATAATGCTGTAGCATATTCCAGTCTTTATCACGAATCGTTACTACTTCATTTTTGTATATGCTGACCCAAATATTATCTATCTTAGAATTCGACTTTGTTTGGCTTAGTTTATTTCTTGATATTTCAACATAATTCTCATCCAATTCAAAGCCTATATAATTTCTACCTAAGCGTTTTGCAGCAATAGCACTTGTGCCTGTTCCCAAAAACGGATCCAGAATAATATCATCTTTATCAGTAGTCATTAGTATTATTCTTTCTAATAAGTGTATTGGTAACTGACACGGATGATTATCCCGGAATCTGTTATGTTTTATTCTGTGAATATCAGTCCATACATCTGACACTAATGGTCCAAAAGGATGCAAACCGTCTTTTTTGCCTCCATAATCCTTCAATAAATGACCTTTTTTTCTGTCACGTTTATGAGGATGACGTATTTCATATATTTTTGTTTGTTTCTTTTCTTTTGTATAAAACAAAATACCATAATGCGATGGTTGCAAAGATTTGCCCATAGGCGAAGTAGGTGTATCCCAGGCTATCCAGTGTTTAAATTGAGCAAATTTATTTAAATACGTAGCATAATATGTCAACCATTTGGGAATGTTGTGTAAAAAAATTGATCCTGTGGGTTTAGTAACTCTAACCATCTCCTTAATCCAAACTTCACACCACTTCAGATAATCTTTAAATTCCAAAGTATCTTCATAACTATTATATTTCTTTTTTAAATTAAATGGGGGATCTGCAAAAGTAACATCAACAGAATTGTCTGGAATGTTTTCAAACAATTCTAAACAATCCCCTTGTATGACTTTATTTATTAATTTTTCAATCATTTAATCAAATTTTAAATTCCAAGTATCTATTGCTAATTCAGATAACTTCTCTTGTCTATCATTTATATTGTCTGGGCTCCAATCTTCATAACTTTCATTAATCATTTTAGTTATCCATAACCTAGATTTGCCATAATGCTCTCTTTTTTCGGAATATGACAAATTGCCAATTTCAGTATTTATAATACTATCCAATAATGTAAGGTTTCCTATTTTTTTAATATTTTCATTAAAATTATCTTCAGAGAACAGTGGCCAATCTTCCTTTATTGGTTTTTTGGGCAGGATATGTTCAAGATTTACTTCGTTAGGGTTAGCATTTACCAGAAGTTCGGGATTCTCCTTTTTATTTCTATGATTTTCAATTGCCCGTAAATAATATCTAGCCAATTTTTATTTGCTGACCGTAGCTGTCATAAATTTTTCCTTAAATGTCTGATCGCTTGGAATTAACTTTTTTAAAGCCTCTCTCAATTGATTTGCTTTTAATATTTCATTTTCCGTTACTTTTTTTGCGACATTTGCATATTCTTTTTCTAATGTGTATATTTGTAACAGCGTTCATGTGATACTCTTGTTTCATATTTTTATTTTTTAGTGTTAATAATTAACAAAAATAAAACAAGTTTTCATTTTGAACGCTTCTTTTCTTTC
>PWLF01000282.1 GCA_003559475.1 Bacteroidales bacterium | reverse complement strand
GATATACTATCTACATTATTAGGACTAAGAATAGTACCAAAGCCCGAAGAGTTTCAACGTATAGTTTTAATAAAAGCTAACCGTCCGGATATAGCAGAAGCATGCGATAGAAATAAAGTTTTACTTATGCACCCGGATGAGCAGCCGCGCATATCGCCGGATATATCGTTAGACTATTTTAATGATGAATTGGCTAGGGCTATTGCGCATTGGGTTCCAGAAAGAGCCTTAACGAAACCGGCCATAATTAAGCGAGTTTTATTAAAAAGAGCTGCTTTAGATTCGGCTCCTTTACCTGTGGGAGTACAGAACATTCTAGATAACGTTAGAAAGATAAAACAACGAAGACCAAAAGGGCCTGTGCTAAAAGAACCGCAACAATCTCTATATAAACCTACTAAGAACCCAGCAGTTCCATTATTGGGAATGGGATCTTTATATTTAGGTTACCATAAACTAATGGATGCACTGCATAAGACTGCTCCAGGGTTAATTAGTGCCAGAAATCTAGGCGGTCTTGAAAAACACTTATTAAAAAAACCTTGGCTACTTCCTCTATTATTAGGTGGGGTTGCCGCAGGAACGGCCGGTCTGCAAGAACATTTGTTTAAAGAAGCTGCTATGGTTAACCCAACCTTCTTGAAAAGTATGATGGTATCAGTACCTGCGTCGTATATTTACGGCGGATATGCCGAACATAAACTGCGTCAGGGACAGCCTATTACCAAATTCCAAGATTTTGTTCGCCGTCACCCGTTTTTAACTGGAATGGCTGGAACGGTAGGATTACGTAGACTTGCTAAAGGAATTGTAAAAACATCAGCACTGGATTCTCTAGATGATATTATCTATGGATTGGATCCCGTAAAATTAGATGAATTTTACGCTGATGTCATTGATGCAAGATAATTAACGAACCTATTGACATTAAATTAAATATTTACTATAATTTACTTAAATTCACAAAGGAGTAAAAAACTATGAGTAAAGGATTAGATCTTGAAGCTATCTTAAGAGCATTAGATGGCGATCAAGAATTAGAAAAAACAGCTGAAGAGCAAGATCCAAAAGCGGAAGAAACAAAAACTGAGCCAGCACCTGCAGAGACACAAGATGAAGGTAATGACTTAGCTAAAATCGCCGCTGAAATGGATGATGCTGGTCGAGTAATGGCTAGAGCATTTGCGGATGAACTGCAAAAGCTTGCTGTTGGAGTAGTTGGTATGACTCCTAATACTGATGCTATTCCAGAAAATCCTGCAGTGCAAGTATCTAACGACGATGTACGCCGTGATGATGCTGACAAGGTTACTGCTATACTAACTCAGCTTACAATGGGTGAAAGAGCCCAAGGTCCAGATGGATACAAGCAAGTAGATAGCAATCCTGTAGATGCAGCACAATCGGTAGCGGTAGATGAGCACCCAACAACGCATGACGTACAAAACGTTGCGAAACGTCAAGCAGCAGAAGCTCGTGAAAAAACGGCATCTGATGCAGTCATCAGCGCACTATATCAAAAATACTTTGGAGGACAGGAATAATATGGGAACACTATTAGAAATGTACGAAAACTTAACTAAGCAAGCTGAAGAACAGCAAGTGGACGACGAAAGAGTACAAGTTATTGAGAAGTATGCACAAGTAGCTCAAGGGCTATTAGAGAAAGAATACCCTAATAACTTTACAGACGAAGACGTTGTTAAGCTAGCTGATGCTTTGATTCAGCATGATATTGGAGCTGAAGAGTCTCTAGAGAAGTTAGCTGAACTGGAAGATGCAGGACGCGTAATCGCTCGCGCTTTTATAGCTGAGCTGCAAGATGCACAGTCTCAATAAGCTAACATTAATTAAGTATGCCAATCGATCAGCTGATTTGCTCAATGAATATTGTTCGCATGATTACACATCGGAAGATGTAGTAAAAGTTGCAACTGCTCTTATAGAGCGGGATATTCGTAGAGCAAATCAGATTGATAAGATAGCAGTCTTAACCAAATCTGGAAAGCATGTTGCTAAAGGCTTCTTAGATGAACTTAAAAGATCGACAACCTAAGGAGTTAAGATGAAACAGACTGAATTAATGAAACAAGCTGCTGTAGCAATTAGATCGCTAGAGCAAGAGAAAAAAGATCTCGAGAGAATTCTTGAGATAGAAAAGGTTGCCGAGCGCTTAGTCAGGAAGTTCATCGAAATTGAAGAACTTAATGGCGAGGAAGCATTGCAAAAATTCAGCGAATTTCGAGAGAAAGACTTAGAAGAGCTTGCTATAATTGAGAAAGCACTAGAGTTAACCAAAACCGGTTCCTTTAGATTAGGCAATCTAAGTACTGAAGTTAGCGGTGCTCACAGCGATGTGGACAGCCTAACAGCCTTTTTATTAGAACAAATTTAACTAAGGAGAAATAAAATATGTTATACATAATGAGTGATATTGCTCTATTATCCCGGAGAGACGTAGACGTTGAAGACAACGTAATCGATAACGGAAAGAACGGATGCTGGGTAAAACCTGTCGGAGACGGCAAGTATGACCTTACAGTAGACGGCGACGATTTTGGTTACATTGTATGGAACGAATCTGGAAGAGATCCTGCAAAACAAGAATGGACTCCAGATGTAATCCAACTGAAACAAGTAGCTACATTCGCGGGAAAACTTTATGCAAAAACAGATCAGTACAGCGGAACTCCATCAGTAGGAGACGCGCTGTATGTTGGTAACGACGGAAAGCTTAGCGCAACAGCAAATGGAAGTGACTTTCCAGTAGCGTACTGCGTGGCGGCCGAAGAAACGTTTGAGCATTTAGGACACGAATTCACAGTAATTGAGATACAAACGGTATAAGGAGGAAACTAGAAAAATGTTAGATCAAAATATTGACCCTAAAACTCTGAATGAAATCTTTTTACAAAAGATTGATACAGATATTGAAAAAGTTGCCTCCGAGAGTGGAAGTTTCGTTCGTACTCGTTTACGTGAAGCCGCTTTTTCAAGAAAAATTATAAACCCGGTTTATGTTACTAAAGCCGATCTTCAAAGAAGTCTATACCACGATCAGTTAGTAAAGATCGTTGATATTGAGCCTGAATCTGTGGCTATGCCACTTACACTTCGTGGCGCACCTACAATTAGATACATTGAAGGTCCGAGATTTGAAATTCCTTTCTTCAACATAAGCTCGGAAGAATTCCAAAAAACAGAAGAAGAACTGTTAGCGTATGAAATGCCTATTACTGAAGTTATCGAGAGAAACTCGATTAAAGATATTCAGTATGTGGAAGACTCACGCTTTATGCACTATGTGGAAGCCGCGATTGCAAAATCAGGTAAAGTAGTGCCACACACAGTTCAACCAGGTCAGATCGATCTTCACGGATTCATCAAGCTATTCAATAGACTTGAAGAAGCCGGAGCAGACGTATCTGGACAAAGATTTAATCTTAAAACAGACGTTGTTCTTATGAACCAAGCAGACTGGAATAAGCTGTTACTATTACCAGCCACTGAAATCGGTTCCGGAGCAGCATCTGAGCAGTATATCAATGGATTCAAGTATGAGACTTTACTTGGTAAGAAATTCGTTGTGACAAATAAAGGTGACCTAGTTCCAGAAGGTTCTATCTATGCCTTTGCATCACAAGAATTCATCGGTAAATTCTATATATTGAATGATACCAAATTCTTCATCGAGAAGAAGAGAAATCTTATCAAATTCTCGGCATATCAAACAATTGGTATGGGAATTGGTAACCATAGAAGTATGGCTAAATTAGTATTAAGTGAAGGTTCATAAATCTAAATCATAAATATAAGTACTAGTTAAAAAGGGAGGTTATTTTTTAGCCTCCCTTTTTTTGTGTTTAATTGCTTTTAATTG
>PWLF01000112.1 GCA_003559475.1 Bacteroidales bacterium | reverse complement strand
TCTTTCGAAGAAGGAGAGGTTATATGATAAAAAACCGGACGCTTTTAAATTGTGCGTCCGGGATATACTTTAAGTGCTTCTTCTAAGCATTTCATAGCTGCTTTAAGATCGTTTACATTTAAAACGTAGCTTATTCTTACCTCATCTATACCAGCACCTTTAGTGGAGTAAAAACCTGTTGCAGGGGCCATCATTACTGTTTTGTTTTCATATTCAAAATCTTCCAGCAACCATTGGCAAAATTTATCTGTGTTATCAATAGGTAGCTTTGTAGTTACGTAAAAAGCTCCAATTGGATTTGGACATACAACTCCTTCCATCTTATTTAAAGCATCAACTACAGTATCTCGTCGTGCTTTATATTCAGCTATCATTTCATCAAAATAACTGTCCGGAGTATCCATAGCAGCTTCAGAAGCAAATTGACCTAAAGATGGCGGGCTAAGCCTTGCTTGAGCAAATTTCATTGCAGTACTCATAACATCTTTATTCTTAGAAATCATGCATCCTATTCGAATTCCACATGCACTATAGCGCTTAGAAACTGAATCAAGTAAAACTACATTATCCTCAATGTCTTTCAAATTCATTACAGAAAAATGTTTTTTGCCGTCATAGCAAAATTCCCTGTATACCTCATCAGCAAAAAGATAAAGGTCATATTTCTTAACAATTTCACGCAACACTTTAAGCTCTTCTTCTGAATATAGATAGCCTGTAGGGTTGTTAGGGTTGCATATCATTATAGCCTTTGTTGCCGGAGTTATAGCTTTTTCAAATTCAGCAATAGGAGGAAGAGCAAAATCTTCTTCAATTTTTGAAATAATAGGCTTTACTTTCACCCCTCCACTAATTGCAAAACCATTATAATTAGCATAGAACGGCTCAGGTATAATTATTTCATCACCGGGGTCAAGACAAGTTTGCATAGCAAATGAAATTGCCTCTGATGCTCCGGCTGCTACTATTATATCATCAGGTGTAATATGAATATTATGTTTAGCGTAGTATTCACAAAGTTTTTTACGATATGATATAATACCTGCTGAGTGACTATATTCTATAACCTTTGCATCTAGATTATGCATTGCATCAATCATAGCTTTTGGTGTTTCAATATCGGGTTGACCTATATTGAGATGAAAAACTTTAACACCCTTTTCTTTTGCTTTTTCAGAATATGGAACTAATTTTCTGATAGGCGATTCGGGCATTTGATGCCCTTTTTCTGAAATTTTTGGCATTTTTTTATTATTTAAATATTACTAACTAGTTATAAAAATAATTATGGTTAAAATTTTAAACCATTATAAAATTATTAAAGAATAAATGAATTATATTTAATCCAAAGTGTGTATTACCAATCCACTTCTTAGTTTGGGCTCAAACCATGTTGTTTTTGGGGGCATAATATTCCCGGTATCTGCAATATCCATTAACTGCTTCATGGTAACAGGGTATAAAGAAAAAGCAACCTCCATTTCTCCACTGTCAACACGTCTTTCAAGCTCATTTAGGCCACGAATTCCTCCAACAAAATCAATTCTTTTGTCAGTCCTTAGATTTTTTATACCAAGGATGTCATCTAAAACATAGTTCGATAAAATTGTAACATCTAAAACTCCTATTGGATCATTGTCATCGTATGTGTCATCATTTGCCTTTAAAGAATACCATTCTCCATCAAGATACATGCCAAAATAATGAATATTAGTTGGTTTATATGCTTCTTTACCTACTTTTTTAACTTCAAAGTTTTCTTTAAGTTTATTTAGAAAATCTTCTTTGTTTAACCCATTAAGATCCTTGACAACTCTGTTATAATCAATGATTGTGAGTTGGTTGTCAGGGAATAAAACTGCCATAAAGAAGTTGTATTCTTCATCACCTTTATGGTTTGGGTTGTTTTTTTTCTTTTCATTGCCAACTAAAGCAGCAGCAGCTGTTCTATGATGGCCGTCAGCAACATAAAAATAAGGAACTTCCTCAAAAAGTTTTTCTAATTTATTAATTATTGAATCATCTTCAATTAACCAAAAGTGATGACCAAAACCATCATCTGCTGTAAAATCATAAACAGGTTCATTTTTTTCAACAATATTTGATACAATACTGTCTATTTCTTCTTTAGCAGGATATGTAAAAAATACGGGCTCGGCATTAGCATTTGTAACTCTAACATGCTTCATCCTGTCTTCTTCCTTGTCAGTTCTTGTCAACTCATGCTTTTTTATAATTCCATTGATATAATCCTCAACACCGGCACATCCGACAATACCATACTGTGTTTTATCGCCCCATGTTTGTGCATAGATATAAAAATTTCTTTTATTGTCTTGCACAAGATATCCGTTGTCAATAAATTTCTTAAAATTTGAATGAGCTTTGTCATAAACTTCCTGAGAATAAAGATTAGTATTTTCAGGTAATTCTATTTCCGGTTTTACAACTCTTAGAAAGCTATATTTGTTGTCGCCGGCTTCTTCTCTTGCTTCATTAGAATCAAGAACATCATAGGGTCTTGAAGCAAGATCCTTAACAATTTCTTTAGGAGGTCTAAAGCCCCTAAAAGGTTTTAATATTGCCATATTTATTTTATATTTTAAAATTAAACAAAATTTTTAATTAACCTTAAAGGTTGTATCCCCTTTTTCGATATAGTTTACTATTTGCTTAGCTGCAGCAATACCGGCTTTGATATTAGCTTCAGATGTTTGTGCTCCCATTTTTTTAGCAGTAAAAACGTATCTGCCTTCATATTTATTTTCAATAGTTTCTCTGCAGTCTGGAGCTATATCAGAAAGATATGAGAAATCAGGTCTTTCCTCAAGAACTTTAAGTAAACTTTCTTCGCAAACTACTTCTTTTCTTGCTGTATTAACTATTGTGGCATTCTTTGGCATAGATGACATAATTTTATAGTCAATAGATTTTTTGGTTTTATCATTAGCCGGAATGTTAAGAGATATATACTGACAATTTTTGTATAACTCTTCAGCGGATTCAAAAACCTTTACTCCGTGCTTTTCAATTTCTTGTTTTTCAACAAAAGGGTCGTAGGCATATACATCCATGCCGAATCCTTTAGCTATTTCAGCTACAAATCTTCCAACATTGCCAAAAGCATGTATCCCTATCTTTTTATCTCTTAATTCTTTTCCGGATGTTCCATCAAATGCATTTCTGGCATGATATATCATCATACCAAAAGCAAGCTCTGCAACTGCATTAGAGTTTTGTCCCGGTGTGTTCATAGCTACAATGCTTTTTTTGCTACAAGCTTCAAGGTCAAGATTGTCATATCCTGCACCTGCACGAACTACAACTTTTAAATTTTCAGTTGCATCAATAATGTCGCTTGTAACCTTATCACTTCTAACGATAAGAGCGTCCACGTTTTTAATTGCATTTTTAAATTCGTCTGCGCCGGTATATTTTTCCAAAATTTCAAGTTGGTAACCCGCTTCATCTAATACTAATTTGATTTGCTCAACAGCAGCCGGAGCAAATGGCTTTTCTGTTGCTATTAAAACTTTATTCATAACACCTAATTTTTAATTAATAAAATTACTAAACATACAATTTTGTAATTGCAGTCAAAATATAATCATATGCCCGGGAAGTTTATAAAAACTACCCGGAGTAAACTAAATTTAAAATACTTTAATTTATGAGTGCTTTTTCTCAAATTCTTTCATAGCATCTGTTAATGCAATCACACTTTCTTTTGGTAATGCATTATAGGTGGAAGCCCTGAATCCTCCAACAGATCTGTGCCCTTTAATTCCAACCATATTTCGGTCAGTTGCAAATTGAAGGAATTCTTTTTCTAATTCTTTATATTCAGGTTTCATTACAAAACAAATATTCATAATGGAGCGAGAAT
>PWLF01000004.1 GCA_003559475.1 Bacteroidales bacterium | reverse complement strand
CTAGACGACACCTAATGCAGCACCTACCAGTCCGGCAGTTGCAGTAGCTTTCTTTGGACTTCCCCCGATCCATAGGCACTTCACACCCTCATGATGACCCCCTCAAAGACTTCGGAACGGATTCGATTTTGAAGGGCCCATAAGATTGGGCCCGCAGCCACATCCACTGATACTTTGCCACAGCCCGGATCCGACAAGTTGTCCGCCGGGCTGTGGCTCAATGGGTTGGCTGGCACCGCTAGCCGGATTCGACTGCTACAACCGGGCACGCGGCCCGAGCAACCGGATACCAGCCAGGCTGGCTTGCTAGGATGACGGGAATCGAGCACTGCGCAAGGGTTCAGTAAAACCCTTTGCAACACACACCGCGTAGAAAATCTGGCACATCCTTTGTCGTTTATTCGCGGAGTTGTCTGGGGTAGTATTTCTCTCAGGAAGGTAGCGATTCCCAGCCCTGCCTGCTTTCTGAAAAAGCCCCTCCGTACGCGCGAACCCACATTTCTGGACGACGATGGACGAACGGATAGCCAGACTCAAGACTCCAGAGCATTGCGAGATCTTTGCGAGAAATGCAATGGAAAGAGAGCGTCCTGACCTGGCCGAAGAGGCCAGGAAGCGCGGAATTGAATTGCGTGCAAAAGTTCATGGCGCGGCATCAAAAGCCGAGCATGAATGCCTTCAGGCAATCTATGCCTACGAGGAAGTCCTTACCAGAAAAAATGGACGTACTACGCGCGCAACACGAACCTGGCAGATGATCGATCGCCATGGTCTCCTGGAGGCAGTGGAACGAGCCGTGAACAGGTCCACTCAGACCGCCGGGTATAAAGCACTCACCGAAATGGGGCTTCAGGACTTTGCTTTCGAAGCGGTCATCTTGAAGTATCCAGAAGCATTCAGTCAGGACGCCGTTGAAAAATCCAGGCAGAGAATGGCGGAATGGCAGGACGAAGACAACTGAAATCAGCTCTGAATAATCGGCAATCGTGAGGGGAATTGGGAATGGAGGCGGGAATGCTTGCGCCTATCCCATTTCTCTTTCGACCATCTCCATGATGAAGACCGTGGCGGACAGCAGATCGTCCTCGGGCAGATCAGGGACCTCTTCGGGCAATATTTCAGCAAGTTCGAGCTGGAATTCGGTCTCGTCCTTTCCATGTTCCCTGCTCAGCGCAAACAATTTGGTGTAATCATCCTGCCGCTCTACCCAGGAAACCAGAAGGTGCACAAAGCCCGCAAAGGATTCGTTCAGCGCCAGGATCTGGGCTACGGCGTCACGCCGGTCGGGGATCGTATCGAGAATTAAGTTCAATTCCGTCCAGTCTTCGAATTCCAGCTCGCTCGCCTTCATTTCGGTGACTTTCTCAGCGTGTCTGCTCCGGATCTCAGTGTGTTGCAGCTCGCTGGACTGGACTACATGCTGCACCTCTTCAACAGATATGAAATCCGATATTTTCACTGAATGTGTCGAGTAAGTAGTCTCGCCGCTGAGCTGACGGTCCATAACCACTCGATTCAGAATATCGCCAGCTATCCGGAAAAACAGCTGATATCGCTGGCTTGTCTGCCTAAGGCGTTGCTCCAGCCTATTACTTGAGTTGTCACTATTTCCTGACTGTGGATCGTTCCCGGACATGGATGTCCCTCTCAAAAAAGGGCCGACATCTACTAAATAATCACGGGGGTCATACTCCGCGTTGGTGCGATGCGCCCTGGCTAGAATCCTGTAATACTATAAATTCTACCCTACAGCTGCGTGATCGAGGCTGACAAGAGAATGCTTTGCGGAGTCGAAACAGATATCCCGCACCCGACTTGATCTCGAATAGGTATTGAGAGAAGGTAAAACCTGGCATGTGACAGAATGGCCAAGGGAACCCGATGCTCACAACTATCTATGACGCTCAGGAGCTAAATTCAGCCCAGAAAATGTTTGAGCGAACAGTGAATGCAAGTTGCACGAAGTCGGGACAACTGACCTTTGGCTTTCAGGGCGGAGCTCTGGCTGCGAAGGCCTATCATCTCTCAGAGGCGGGGATCTGGGTCGCGATCACGGCACTGAAGAATCGCTACTGGAATGCTCTCGGGATTGGGGACCCTTTCAAGGAGTCTCATCCCATCGTTGCCGAGATCAATCCACCCAAATCCGACATCAATCGGCGCGTATCCGGATTGTTTCTTAATGATGCCGAAGGATCGGTCCATATGGCCCATCGCGGCCGTGTAGGAGGCGGTAGAAAGGGGATCGGCCTGTCTGCTTTTCGCGAATGGTATCCGTATCCGTTTGCAACGGTGGATGATGGCGGGGCGAAGGCATCTGTGATTATGATCGGGGGGCTGCAGGATAATGACTTTATAGAAAAACTTGCTGAATTCAACCGCCATGTGGCAGCATTCAAATGTGAGGCTACTGCCGCTCGATGACCTCCAAGTACGAAAGCTCCTGATTGATGAACAACCCCATTCCAACATGGAAGCTTATTCTGGACTGTGCTAACGATCTGACAAATCGTGGAAAGGTGCCGTTTACTCGCAAACAACTCATCGAGTGTGTTCAACTTAAAAATCCGGCACGGATGCCAGGCACAATCAATCCGACCATTCAAGGGATGACGGTCAATCTTTCGGGCGGCCCATATGTGGCAAGTGACCAGCGCTTGTGCAGTGTCGGTCGTGGTCAGTTCGTTATTTTTGATCTAGAGACAGCGGCTCCAGATTTGGCTGCCGGCAGGACAGACCCCCCCTTGCCCCCGAAGCACCGGTTGGCGAATTTGGATCATTATCCGGAGAGAGAAATAGCAGAATTCAGATTTCGATTCATCTGTAATCTGAAGCCAGCACTCGAACCGGATGGATCAATCCGCTTTGATCAGCCCCAATCTCAATATGTCAATCGTTCAGGGATATCGCTGAACCGGTACGGTGCTGGGCCTTTCTGCCGATTAAGAATCCCCGGAAACATCTCAGTTTCCGGAGTCTATGCGATCATCAGAGATGGATGCGTCTTGTATATTGGAGAGTGCCAAAATCTTTCTCAGAGATTCAATGCCGGTTATGGTCAGATCTCCCCGAGAAACTGCTACCAGGGCGGACAAGAAACCAATTGCCGTATGAATACACTTGTATTGCGTGAAGCGCTTGCGGGGAGAGCCCTCTCACTATATTTTCGGGAGTGCAAAGATTACAAGAATCTCGAGGCCCATCTTCGGCAAGAGGTCCGCCCTGAGTGGAACCGCATCTGACTCTCATCAAAAATAGGTTTGATGCCGCCAGCTGCCACCTACCAACTGCAACGCAAGCCCCTTAGGTCGGGCGACCACCTTTTCACAGGTGGGGGCGTTCGGGTGTATCGAGTCAACCGGGCACCGGCCCCACCCAACCGGGCACCCGCTTCGCGTGACTCCCAGGTGTGCTAATAGCAGGGGCCATGCAAGGGAATAACCTATTCCCTTGTGGAGGCACCCTGCCCAATAAAAAGCCGGTTACCGGTATCGGCGATCGGGCCTGTCCAATGGGCGGCTTTGCCGAGCGCTTTACCAATAGAGCGATATGTCCATCCATGATGGACAAAATGACAACTCTATAAAGTGACTGGAAGCGACCGCCCCTCCAGAACCCTGCCCGATGGGTTCACGCGCGATACGCGGCCCGATCGGTTGGCTGGGCTGTCATCTCCATTCAGTGGGATTGGATCGACCTACCTGGAAGGACTGCTTCCGCGGGGCATTCAAGATCCAACAATGCGGGCTTAAGCCTCGCTCATCCCCGCTCGCACGTCTCTATCAGACGAGGTTCAGTTTCTTGACCGTCGACATCGGCAGGTACAGGTGATGCCGATCATCCTTCAGCGGATGAAATCCGTATTTCAGGTAGAAGGCGCGGGCAGCAT
>PWLF01000160.1 GCA_003559475.1 Bacteroidales bacterium | reverse complement strand
GCTTGAAGTATCCTTGGTGCTCCAAGAATGCTTCCTAAAGCTGAAGATAAAGTAGCTGCCCAAATACCTGCAATTACAATAGGTGCGTTTAGAGAAATGTTTAGCAATACAGCCGGATCATATCTTAAAAATTCCCGGTCAACGTTATATGATAAAAATATAGATAATCCTGCATATATAATCAGCCCGGCAAATATAGCGGCCATTGTTCCTATAGGTATTGACTTTTTAGGATTGCGTAAATCGCCTGACATTGATACGCCGGCACCAAATCCCGTAACAGCAGGGAAAAATATAGCAAATAAGGCAATCCATGTATAGGATTCAGAAGCAAAACGCAATAACGGTTGCGTAGGCTGATAATGGTGTTGACCAAAAAAAATGGATACTAACGAAAGAATTAATACTAAAAAGATTAATATCTGTGTTTTTAATGCTAAATTAGTACTGATAAATGTAAGAATAGTTACAAAAAGCAAAGCCATTACACCTGTCAGGCGAATAGCATCTTTTGTTACTTCAAACCCAAGTGCCGAGAGAAAAACTTCAGAAAAACCGATTAAATATAAGCTAACACTAAATGATAATCCAACGAAAAACGCTAAACCTAAAGTTCCACCAATAGGAAGCCCTAAACTCCTTGAAATTATGTAGTAACTGCCGCCTTTTTCTACTTTCTTGTCAGTTGCTAAACTTGAAATGCTTAAACCGGTTGTGACAGATATAACATGGGCTATAAGAATGATGCTTAATGTTCCCAGCAATCCCGCTTCCCCAACTATCCAAGGGAGTCTTAAATACATAATTACTCCTAAAATGGATAAAACAGAAGGAATAAAAACTCCCTTAAATGTTCCAAACTTAAAACTTCCTTTATTCACCTTATTCTTATTTTATTTTGAAAACATAAATGTTTTGCTGTAATCAACTTTTTAAATATAATTCTTTCTACGTATTAAATACAACGAAAGTTTATAACTTCGAGTATTAAATAAAATTTAGCAATCAAAGAATGTGAATACAAAAATAATTTAGTTTTTTTTATTACAAAATTTTAAAAATTAAAAAGATGATTTAGCTCGCAGTTAGTTGTGTAAAGTAAGCAGTCAAACTGTCTATGTAATATTATTATTGAACATAACTTTCAATTGCCGACCGTCAATTACTGATTACATATTGCTTACAACAAATTTGTTTATAATTCTGCTGATAATTAAAATACTCTGTGTATTTTTGCAACTTAATAATTATATTAAAAAGATATTATTCAAGTATTATTTAAAAATATAATAGGTTTCTTTTAAATATTGTTTATTCAGCAAATGCATTTATAATAAAATTAAAAATTATTATGGCTAAAATTTTAGTAATAGATGATGAGTCAAGTATCAGGCGTACTTTAAAAGATGTGCTTGAGTATGAGAAGCATGAGGTTGAACTTGCCGAAGATGGCTTTGAAGGTCTGGAAAAAGCGGAGAATGGAGAGTTTGATATTATTCTTTGTGATATAAAAATGCCAAAAATGGATGGGATTGAAGTTTTGGAAAAGTTGCAGGGAAAAGTGCCTGATTCAACAGTTGTTATGATTTCCGGTCATGGAACTATTGATTCAGCCGTAGAGTGTATAAAAAAAGGGGCTTATGATTTTATAAGTAAACCGCTTGATTTGAATAGATTAATGGTTACTATTCGTAATGCAAAGGATAAAACAAGATTAGTTACAGAAACCAAAGTGCTGAAAAGAAAAGTAGCTAAAAAGTATCAGATGATAGGGAATTCTGAGAATATTACAAAAATAAAAAAGATGATTGAGAGAGTTGCTCCAACAGATGCTCGTGTTTTTATTACCGGAGAGAGTGGGACAGGCAAAGAGTTAGTAGCCAGGAATTTGCATGAATTAAGTAATAGAGCTAATAAACCTTTTATCGAAGTTAATTGTGCAGCTATACCTTCTGAACTTATAGAAAGTGAGTTATTTGGACATGAAAAAGGTTCATTTACAAGTGCTGTTAAACAAAAAAAAGGAAATTTTGAAATTGCTAATGAAGGAACTCTTTTTCTTGATGAAATAGGCGATATGAGCCTTGCTGCTCAAGCAAAAGTGTTAAGAGCATTACAAGAAAATAAGATAACCAGAGTTGGAGGAGAAAAAGAAATTGATGTTAATGTTAGAGTTGTTGCTGCATCCAATAAAGATATTAAAAAGGAAATAGAAAATAATAATTTTCGTGAAGACCTTTATCACAGACTTAGTGTTATTCTAATACATGTGCCTTCTTTAAATGAAAGAAAAGAAGATATCCCGCAACTTGCTAAACATTTTTTAAATGAAATTTGTGAAGAACATGGTATGACTATAAAAGAAATAAATAAAAATGCTTTGAAGGAATTGCAAAATATAAAATGGACAGGCAATATCAGAGAATTAAAAAATGTTGTTGAAAGGTTGGTAATACTTTGCGATAAGGTTATAACGGCTGATGATGTTATAAAATATGCCCAGCCTTTAAAATCATAATATAAAATTTGTAAAACAATTTATTAATATAAGTTTATTCAAATGAGAAAGAATCAAGAAACGGATAAAGAATATAAAAGATATACGGTAACTTCTGCACTTCCTTATGCTAATGGTCCTATTCACATAGGTCATCTTGCCGGTGTTTATGTGCCATCAGATATTTATGCTAGATATTTGAGAATGAATAATAAAGATGTAATATCTATTTGTGGTAGTGATGAGCATGGAGTTCCAATAACAATAAAGGCACGTAATGATGGTATTACACCACAAGAAGTAGTAGATAAGTATCACAACTTAATAAAATCTTCTTTTGAAAATTTCGGAATTTCTTTCGATGTTTATAGTCGTACATCATCAAACATTCATCATAAAACAGCTTCTGAATTTTTTAAAAAGTTATATGATTCCGGTAAACTATCTGTTTCGGAAACAGAGCAGTATTATGATGAAGAAAATAAGCAGTTTTTAGCTGACAGGTATATTATCGGAATTTGTCCTGTTTGTAGTTATGAAAAAGCTTATGGCGATCAATGTGAAAGTTGCGGCTCTTCTTTAAGTCCAATGGAATTAAAAAATCCTAAATCTGTTTTAAGTGGCAATAAACCTGTTAAAAAGATGACTAAACATTGGTATTTACCTCTTGATAAGTATGAGCCTATGTTAAAGAAATGGATACTGGAAGAAAATAAATATCGCTGGAAATCAAATGTTTATGGTCAGTGTAAGTCGTGGATTGATGCCGGTTTAAAACCCAGAGCTGTTACCCGTGATCTTGAGTGGGGAGTAAAATTGCCGATAGAAAATGCTGAAGGAAAAGTATTGTATGTTTGGTTTGATGCTCCAATAGGATATATATCGGCTTCACGCCAATGGAGTGAAGAGAATAATAAAGATTGGGAACCGTATTGGAAAGAAAAAGACAGCAAGTTAGTTCATTTTATCGGAAAGGATAATATTGTTTTTCACTGTATTATATTCCCGGTTATGCTTAAAGCTGAGGGCTCATATATATTACCTGACAATGTTCCTGCTAATGAATTTTTAAATCTTGAAGGAGGTAAAATTTCAACCTCACGTAATTGGGCTGTCTGGCTACATGAATATATGGAAGATTTTCCCGGCAAACAGGATGTGTTAAGATATGTGTTGTGCGCTACCGCTCCTGAAACAAAAGATAATGATTTTACATGGAGAGATTTTCAAGCTAGAAATAATAATGAGTTGCTCGCAATTTTTGGAAATTTTGTTAATAGAACTTTGGTACTTACTAACAAGTATTATAATGGAAAAGTGCCGGATTTTGATGAAAATATTAAAGATGGTATTGAAATTAGAAATACTATAACACAATTTCCTGAACGTATTGG
>PWLF01000035.1 GCA_003559475.1 Bacteroidales bacterium | reverse complement strand
TATAAAATTTGTTGTAAATTAAGCTAATTATTTTTACTTTTGCTTTCATCAAAATATTTTGTTTTATTGGAGATAGTTAAGCTAGGATGGAACAAAAAGCAATTTAAAAGTGTTGTTTATAATTAATATTTTATAAAAAAACAGGTTTCAATGAAGTCTTTGAGCAAAGTTCAATTTATATTGTTGTTTACGTCTATTGGCTTTTTATTTCCTATATTAGCTTGGCTAATTGAGTTGGGAAAAACAGGTGAAGAGTATTCAATTTATTGGTTATTAAATGCACACTATAATAATCCGAGTTTAATTGTAATAAATTTAATTCCTGTTGTTTTTTTTGTTATTTCATACATTATTGCAAATAGGAAGGAAGAGATAAAAGAAAAATTTAATACTGTAGAAGACCAGTTAAGCAATCAAGCTGAAATTTTAAACAGGGTTACTTATTTTGCTGAAAAAATTGGTAAGGGGCATTATGATATAGATTTTCAAGCAACAAATAAATCTGATGTTTTGGGCAATACATTAGAAAATTTGCGAAAAAAACTTTATGATAATAAGCAAAAGGAGTATTTGCAAAACTGGGAGATGGTAGGGAAAGACAAGATTAATGAGATTCTTCGCAGGCATAATGATATTAATTTATTGTCTTATGATGTTTTAAAAGCATTAATTGAATATTTAAATGTAGTACAAGGTGTAATATACATATATAATGAGGAAAAGGATGTTTTATATATAAGTTCGGCTTATGCTTATGATCGTCAAAAATTTCTTAAAGATGAAGTAAAAGTTGGAGAAGGTTTGGTAGGTCAGGCAGCAATTGAGAAAGATATTGTTTATAGGGTAGAAATCCCGGAAGACTATTTTTCTATTACATCAGGAATCCTTGGTGAAAAGAAGCCAGACAGCATTCTTGTTGTGCCTCTTCTTATGGAAGAAAAACTGCAAGGAGTATTTGAGTTTGCTTCTATTAGGCATTTTAAAACTCATGAGATTGAATTTTCAAAAAATATTGCCGAAATTGTAGCTCAAACAATATATAATCTTAAAATTACTGAAAAGACAGAGAGACTTTTAAAAGAATCTCAAAAAATGACTCAGGAATTGAGAGAGAACGAGGAGGAGTTGAGGCAAAATGCTGAAGAGATGAGAATGACCCAAGAAGAGCTTGAGAAAACTAATATAAATCTTGAGGAAAAAGTAGAAGAGGTAAATAGAAGTCAAAAAAAGTTACATTCATTACTGGAAAATGCTTCAGAGCTTATTCTAATATATGATAAAGATAAAGAACTCAAATATGTAAGCCCTTCTGCAAAAAATATTATAGGCTTTTCTGAAGAAGAAATTTTTGAAAGAAAAGATTCGAGTAAAATTAACAAGAAAGGGTATGAGGATATTAATAATATGCTGGATAGCCTGTTGAATAGGCCTGAAAAGCACCAAAGAATCGAGTATTCCTATATGAGCAAGGATGGAAACATCTTATTTTTAGAGTCAATAGGACATAACTTGTTGCACAATCCGGCAATAAATGGGTTGCTGCTAAATATTAATGATATTACAGAGAGAAAGCGAGCGGAAAAAGAACAAAGAATGCGGGGAAGAATGCAAACGCTATCTGACAATAGCCCGGATGTTATAATTAGGCTAGATTTAAATAAGAAGATTTTTTATGCAAATCCGGTTATTGAAAAATATTCAAAATTTAAAGCAAACGAATTTAACAATAAGAAGCTTAAAGATGTTAGTTTGCAAAAAGAGATAACTGATATTATTGACAAATTAATTGATATTGCTAAAGAAAAGCAGAGTGAATTTAAAAAAGTAAAAGAACAAATTCAATTTTTTCATGATGAAGAAACCAAAATATTTGATGTAAATGCAATACCTGAATACAATGATGAAGAAGCTTTAGAAACAATACTTTTTATAATTCATGATATAACAGAGTTAAAAAAGATAGAGCAAGTTATTAAGGAAAAAAATGAAAAAATCACTGATAGTATAAATTACGCACTTAGACTTCAAAATGCAATTTTGCCTAATCAAAAGTCATTTAAAAGACTTTTTAATGACTCTTTTATGTTTTATTTGCCAAAAGATATTGTAAGTGGAGATTTTCCTTGGGTATATGAGAAAGGAGATGATATTTATGTCGCTGCAATTGATTTTACAGGTCATGGTGTGCCGGGAGCAATGTTATCTTTAATAGGTTATTTTTTAATGAATCAAATTGTTAGCGAACCCGAGGATTATAAACCTTCGGAAGTGCTTAATTTCCTTCATAAAGGTGTTCAAAAAACATTAAAGCAAGATGAAGATGAAGCTAGCGCCAGAGATGGAATGGATGTTGCATTATGTAAAATTAACAAAAAGAAAAACACTCTTCAGTTTTCAGGTGCCCACAGACCTTTATACCATATTAGAAACGGAGAATTAACTGAGTATAAAGGAACGAGAAAAGCTATCGGAGGAATCCCCAAAGAGGGCATAAAAGAACCTGAATTTAAAAATTATGTTTTAGATATTCAAGAAAATGATGCTATATATATATTCTCAGATGGACTTCCTGACCAGTTTGGTGGCCCGGAAGGAAGAAAGTATTTCCCTAAAAGAATTAAGCAAGGCATTGTTGATAACAACGATAAACCAATGAATGAAATTTATAGCTACTTTAAAAATGATTATTATCAATGGTTAGGTGATTACAAATCAATTGATGATGTATTACTGATTGGAATAAGGTTTTAACTTGTATTATTCAAAAGCAAGGAATATTTTGAGTAAAATTGACCAATTATTAATGCAACATGCACTATTCGGAGTATTTCCAATAAAAGTTTACAATTAATTATTCGTAACAAAAACCAGATTAATTATTCCTGCATTTTTTCTGATCTCATTATTATTACCTAAAAATTTTTCCATTTTTTTAAAAAACCCCGTTTTTTTAATCTGCTTTCTTTTCAACTATTTTTACCAGTTATCTAGTTTGTTTAGGTCAAAGAGAGATAAAATTAGGTGAAACTCTGAAAAATAATTGCGTGAAACTCTGGAAAATTGCAATAAATTATTTTTTAACATTGCATAGGTCTAATACTTAAAACTTTTTTATTATGGAAAATAAGGATTACATTGATATTGCATATTCTTTACATAAGGACATGACAGCTAATAAGTTTTCATTAGTTTATGATGGTGAAATAACGCATGATTTAACTAAAGTGTTTGTCTCTTTAGCTGAAAATAAAATGTCAAAGTATAGCGAAGACATCTCTGTGAAGAAAAAAGTTTTTCATGTTATGGTTGAATGCTTGCAAAATTTAAGTAAACATGCAGAGTATTGCGAATCACATGAAAACAAGGACAAATATGGAAATGGAATTTTTATTGTGGGTGAGACTAACGATAAAGATTCAGGTTATCATATTATTACAGGCAATCCTATTGATAAAAAAAAGGTGTCGGAACTTAAATCATTATTAGAAAAAATAAATAATAGTGATAAAGCGGAGCTTAAAGAAATGTTTAAACAGCAGATGAAAGAAGGGGCTCTATCAGAAAAAGGAGGTGCAGGGTTAGGGCTAATTGATATTGCCAGAAAAAATGGAGGAAATCTGGAATATAGTTTTGTCGAAATTGATAGTAAAAGCGACTTCTTTATTCTAAGAACAAAAATTTCAAGAAATAGCTAATTTGTTAACGTATAAAAAGAGAAAAATGGAAGCAATAAAAATTAATGGAACAGATGATACCCCTAATGTTATTCTTGATGCAAAAAATAACATATTTGAGTTTACAGGAAGGTCTATGCCTGAAGATGTTGTTGCATTTTATGAACCAATTTTGAAATGGTTGGAAGAATATGGGGAGAGCCCAAATAATAAAACTAATGTAGTGTTTAAATTGGAATACTTTAATACTGCATCATCTAAAATCTTATTAGATATTCTTATGAAACTTGAAAATATTACAGAGAATGGGAACGAGGTAGTTGTGCAATGGTTTTATGATGAGGAGGATGAAGATATGATGGAAGCAGGAGAAGAATATTCAGAAATAGTTGATATATCTTTTGAAATGAATCCATGTTAACAGTATTAGTTTTGTTTGAAAGAGTTTACAGTTTTTTAATTGATAAATATATTCTACAATGAGTGAAGAAATTTTAAAAGCGTTGATGCAACTCTTTGCAATTATTGCTAAGCAAGATGTAGGATTATCAACTAATGAAAGAGGATATGTTAAAAGTTTCCTCAGACAGCAGCTTGATGAAGCTTCTGTGAAGGAATACTTGGCTCTTTTTGACAGTTATATTGGTGATGAAAAAAAACAGGATGAGAAAAAAGATAAGCCAAAGCTAACTTCTGTTAAAGACTCGGTAAAAACACTCGGAATATCAAAAAAAATAAATAAAACTCTAGAGCAAAAGCAAAAAATAGTTGTTATAGCCAGATTATTTGAACTTATTAATTCAGATAAACAGTTTTCCCCCCAAAGAATGGCTATTATTGATACAGTTTCAGAGGTCTTTAATATTAGTAAAGAAGAGTATGAAAATATTAAATCATTTGTTTGTGAAGATGACTTTGAGAAAATAGATATTCCTGATATACTTTTTGTTAGAGGAGAAGAATTTGAAAATGAAAATGCTAAGAATATTGTAATGCCTGAATTTAAGGGCGTGATTGCAGTACTTAGGGTGCAAAGTGTAAATCTGTTTTTTGTAAGATATTCATCAGAAAAAGAGCTGTTGCTTAATGGACTGCCTATAAATGAAAAAAATATTTACATCTTTGCTCGGGGTAGCGTTATAAGGCAGGCAAAAGGGAAACCACTTTTTTACTCAGATGTTGTTTCAAAATTCTTGTCGGATGATAAGTTTATAAACATTCACTTTAAAGTAGAGGATGTTGATTTTACTTTTCCTAATGGTCATGTTGGTTTAAGAAATATTAATATTGAAGAGTCTTCAGGAAAAATGCTGGCAGTAATGGGGGCAAGTGGATCCGGGAAAACAACACTGCTTAATGTAATGTCGGGAGTAATCAATCCGAAGTCTGGAAATGTTTATGTTAATGGGATGAACTTGCACGAAAATAGCGAGTTTGTTAAAGGTATTATCGGCTATATTCCACAAGATGATTTGCTAATAGAAGAATTGACAGTATTTGAGAATCTTTTTTTTAGCACCAAGTTGGTTTATAGAGATTTATCGGATAAGGAAATAACAGAAAAAGTTAATAAAGTATTACATAACTTAGGCCTTTTTCATAGAAAAAATCTTAAAGTTGGGAACCCCTTAAATAAAGAAATAAGTGGAGGGCAGCGTAAAAGACTTAATATTGGGCTCGAGCTAATCAGAGAACCCGCCATTCTTTTTGTAGATGAACCAACATCAGGACTTTCTTCAAGCGACTCTGAAAACGTCATGGAGTTGTTACGTGAGTTAACAGCTAGAGGCAAATTAGTTTTTGTTGTAATTCATCAACCATCGTCAGAAATTTTTAAAATGTTTGATAATGTAATAATTCTTGATGATGGTGGTTACCAAATTTATGAAGGCAATCCGGTTGAAGCGGTTACTTATTTTAAAGAGATGGATAACCAGATTAACAGCCATGTTGGAGAATGTCCTTCATGTGGAAATGTTACTCCTGAAACAATCTTTAAAATAATAGAATCAAAGATAGTTGATGAGTACGGTCAACCAACTGATAGCAGAAAAGTTTCTCCTTGTGAATGGTCGGATCTTTTTAATAAAAAAGAAAAATCTGAAAAATCTGAAATTGAATATGACAAACTGCCTGAACCTTCAAAGAAACCAAACTGGCTTAATCAATTAAAGATATTCTTTAAAAGGGATCTTCTATCAAAAGTTTCCAACAAACAATATATGTTGCTAAACCTTCTTGAAGCTCCTTTGTTAGGATTCTTGCTGGCATTTATTATTAAGTATATTGAAGACCCTACCTCTGACACTTACATTTTTAGAAACAATGACAATATAATGCCATATGTTTTTATGTGTACTATAGTTGCATTATTTTTAGGGTTAATTGTAAGCGCTGAGGAGATTTTTAAAGATAGAAAGATTTTGAAAAAAGAATCATTTTTAAACCTCAGCAGAAGTAGTTATTTGTTTTCAAAAATTGGAATACTCTTTATATTATCAGCTATTCAAGCTACACTTTTTATTTTTATAGGAAATTATATTTTAGGTGTAAAAGGAATGTATTTCGAGTATTGGCTTGTTTTCTTTTCTCTTATGGCTTTTGCTAATGTTTTGGGTTTAAACATATCTTCAGCTTTTAATTCGGCTATAACAATTTATATAATAATCCCTTTTTTGATTATTCCGCAAATGGTTCTAACGGGAGCGATGTTCAGTTTTGATAAAATTAATAGAGGAGTTGGAGGAGGAGGAGAGAAAGTTCCTGTAATTGCTGAATTTATGCCATCAAGGTGGGCTTTCGAGTCTCTTGTTGTAAACCAATATAAAAATAATAAGTATTATAAGGATTTTTATAATAAAAGAGCTCTTGAAAGTGCATTATATTATAAAAATGTTTACTATTTGCCTGAATTGAAAAGCTATGTTGAAAATAGTATACAACACATTAATAATGATGCTGATAATAGTAGTTTCAAAGAAAACTTAAAGCTTATCAAAAATGAAGTAAAGAAAGAAAATAACAGTGAGTTTAGCAGAGCTCATAGTTATAAGTTTGATTATTTAGAAAAACTTACTATAGAAAATTATGATAGAGAAGTAGCAAATGAGCTACTAAGCTACTTAGATGGTATTCATAAATTCTATAGCGATAATTTTAATAGAGTATATGATATAATTGATAACAAAATTAGAGAAAGAACAAGAACTCCTGAAAAACAATCGGAATACCAAAAATTAAAAAATGACTATCACAATAGATATTTGGCTTCTTTTGTAAAAAATGAAATGAATCCATTACCTCTTGTTAGGATAGATAATAACTTGGTTCAAAAATCAGATCCTATATATCGAAATAGCAAGCCTTCAGGATATTTAAATTTCAGGTCGCATTTTTTAACTCCGGAAAAGCATTTTATGGGAAGTTTTCATAATACTTTCGTGTTTAACGTAATTGTTTTGTGGGTGTTTACAATAATTTTTTACGTGTTTTTGTATTATAATTTGTTTTCTAAAGCTGTAATTTTTATAGAAAATGCAACTCCGATTATTAGTAAAAGAGCAATAAATTTTAAAAATTATATAAGAAGCATTTTTGTAAAAAAATAAACAATATGAAAATATTAACAAGATAATTTATTATAAACCAAAACTTTAAATACATTTTATAAAATTAAAAAAATCAAAAAAATATGAAAAAAGTTTATTCAATTGTTTTAATAATTTTAATAGGGGGCTTTGTGTTGTTTTACAACTCATGCTCATCCGGCAAAGAGAGGGATGACGCATTTGATATTCTTGAAGATACTGCAATATCAGAAGAAATGGAATTTGAGGATGAGGAAATTGTCGGAATGATTTCTTCTGTTCCTAATCCGGTTGAAATGTCTGTTTTACTTCAGAGATCAGATGTGGTTTTTTCCCAAGAGCTTATGAATCCTGTAAATAATATTGATAATTACAATTCAGGTTTTAAAAAAGCTCTTAACCTTGGTGTTTATGGAACAAACCTTGTTCATATGAATATATATGACAGATCTGTTGCTACAGTTCGTTACCTTCAAAATGTTAGAAATCTTGCAGAGGATTTACGTATTGGCCATTTTTTCGATTATGAAACACTAAACAGATTATCAGAACAAAGTCGAAACGTCGATTCGGTTTTATATATTACAAACAGAAGTTTTGATGAAATGACAAGATATCTTATAGAAGAAAACAGAAGTAGCTTGGCTGTTCTTATAGCCTCAGGAACTTGGATTGAAAGTATCTATATTGCCACTAATGTAGAAACATTCCCGGAAAATAAAGAGATTATTTATGAAAGAATAGGTGAGCAAAAGGTGGTTCTTGATAATCTTATGCTTTTAATTAGTAATTTTAGAGATGATCAGCAGTTTGATGAGTTATTTTTAGATTTAATGAAGCTCAAAAAAGAGTTTGATAAGGTAAATATCGAATATATTCATAAAGATCCGATTATGAAAGAAGTGGATGGGAGGATTGTAGTTGTTGATAAATCAACAAGCAAAGTGAATATTGACGATGAAATAGTCAGAGGAATTTCAGATAAAGTAAATTATATTAGAAACAAAATAATCCAATAATTATGAAAAACAATACTTTGTACATTAAATTTATAATTATAGCATTATTTTTTATTTATCTTGATGTAAATGCTCAAGACACTAAAGATTTTGCGGAACAATGTCATCAAAAGCATGACAACGGAGGAAGGTTTATTAGAGAATTTCCTGTTCAACACAGAGCTGTTGAATCCGGCTCTCCACGTGTGGCCAGATTTAATGTTGTATTAAACAGAGGGACGAAATACAGGTTTTATATTTGTAATGATGAGTCCAAGCCGGGAGAGCTTATATTGAGCCTCTATAGGGGTTCTCAGTTTCTTGCTACCTCATATATGATTGATAATGACAGGCATTTCCCTTATATTGAATATGAGGTTTCAGCAAGTGGGCAATATAGTATTGAGCTAATGTTTAAAGATGGCGAGGAAGGCCGTGGTTTAGGAGTGATTTATTCTATGGATTAAATAAAAATATAATACTATGAGTGAAAACAATAAAATTAAAGATGAGTACAAGATGTCATTGTCGGATATCTTAGAGGCTTTTTCGCAAATCGATATTAAAATTTTAGATCTGCAGAAGTATTCCTCTGATGATTTTTTGGCTTTGAATTCAACTTTAAAGGAGAATTATAAAACTGCAAATATTATAAAAGAGATAACAAATGAATTCTTTTCCAAGTTAGGGAATTATAAAAATCTTAATTTTATTAGTTCAGACTTATCCAATATAGATTATAATGTTAATAAATATATAGAAAGCATTAATGCAAGCTTGAATTATCTTGAGAAAATTATTCTTGACTGTAATAAAACTATAGTTCCGTTAAATAATTTTTCTCAAAATATGTCTGTTTTAAAACTGCTTTTTTCTAATGCTAGTTTGGCTAATGTATTTTTAGATGATGAAAATAATGGCTTAGAAAATGATAGTATTAAAAATACAGATATCTCTTTAAAATCAATAAAAGAAAAATGCTCGCCTGTTGAAAACAACATATCCGCTATACGAGAAAAGGCTAAATTGCTCTATGATAAACTGGAGATGAAAAAAGATGACTTATACTCAAATGTGATATTAAATGTCGAAAAAGTTAAAAATAATATTACAATAATTGAGAAATATAATAAAGATGCAAATGAAAATTATGATACGCTAAATGAATTGTCAAAAAAGTGTTCTGATAATGTAGAAAGTATTATTACTAATTTACAATATCATGATATTATAAGACAGAAAATGGAGCATGTTCAGGAAGCTCATAAGCTGATAGTGGATGAGTTAAACAAGGTTGCTCATAAGGGAGAAGACAATGAAAAAAGCACGAATAAAATACTGCCTTATGTCGTGCAAATACCTCAGATATCCGAAATTCAAACTGCTCAAATGTTGCATACAAACAAGGACTTTCAAAAAGCTATTGATGCAATTACAGAAAAAATGAATGAAATAGGAAGCAGTATAAGTCAAATGGCAAGAGTCTTTAACTCTATCGCGGAATTTAAGTATCAAGGGAAAACAATTAGTATTAATATGACAGAGTCTGATTTTAAACAAATATCCGGCAAAGTCAATGAAGTATTTGAAAAATATGAAGAAGACAATAAGTTGTTATGTGATTTAGAAAAAATAATTAACGAGAATAAAAATGATTTTGAGATTGTTGAATCAATGGATAATGCCCTAGAAAAAAGGGCAATTGAAGAGATCAACCAAAAAAAGTGTGTTGACGACCGAAACAAAGAAAAAGTATTAAAATCAGAGGAGATTTTAAAAATATTTGCCGACAACAAAGATGAGAAAGAAAAACTTAGGAAAGTCTTTGACAACAGTCTTAGCTACTTACAAGAAGTAAAGAATAAAACAGAGGAGTTATCTCATAAAAATGAAGGCTCTCAAGTATTAATTAAATCAATAGAAGATGCAGTTAAAAAAATAAACTCCATTAAAGATTTTTTTAACTTCATTATTGAAAACAAAAAAGTAGTTCAGGAGAAAAGTAAAGAAGTACAGCAAAAAAATAAAAACGCAATTAAGGAATCAATATATTACAATTACTTCGGAAAAATTACAGATGAGATAATTAATAGTTTTAATGAAATAAAAGAGATAGTAAAAGAAGGGAAATTGTCAGAAATAAATATAAAAGATGATGAGCATAGCTTTAAACAAATAGAAGATTATTATACGATGAAGGCGGAAAGAATTATTCATAATAAGGCTTTGTCGTCGTTAGCTAAGGGTAGTGATAGTGATATTGATGAAGAAGATTGTAGTGAGGAAGGTAATGATGTAGAGCTTTTTTAGGCTAAAAGCTAATGCTGATGTAATGGTTAAAATAAAAGTATTTTAGATGAGTGTAGCATAAAAATAAATAAATACAATATTTATGTCGTTAAATAATGTTTTAATAGTTAATATAAGAATTTATGAGTAATATAAAAATTAGCAAAAAATCCTCGGAAAAATCAGGGAAAAAACACCTTGAGTTAACAATCAAAGGGGATTTAGTTTTGCAAAATATTAACGAAATTAAAAAGGAATTAAAGAAGACCTTGAAAAATTATGATTATGTTAATATTAAAGGGAAAAATATTGAGAGAGCTGATATTACATTTGTTCAAATAATAGAATCATTAAAAAAACAAATGAATAAAAAGGAGGAAATATTAACTACGGACATTGAATATTCTTATGATTTGAAAACACTTTTTTTAAATGCCGGCTTTAATATTTAAAAAACTGTTTTTTAACCAATTTAATTGATTATATAAAAATTATAAAGATGAAGAAAAATATTTTAATACTTGATGATTCTGAAAGCATACGCGAAGTGGTAATATTTACTCTGGAAAAATCAGGGCATAATGTATATGCTGCAGTTGATGGAGTAGATGCTCTGAAGTATCTTGATGGAAGAGAGTTAGATTTAATAATTACTGATTTGTATATGCCTAATATGAATGGACTGGAGTTTATCAAAGAAGTAAGGAATACTGAAAAGTATAAATATACACCAATTCTGTATTTAACAACAGAATCGCAGCAAGATAAAAAACAGGAAGCAAAAAAAGCAGGAGCTACAGGATGGATTGTTAAACCTTTTATGCCTGAAAAACTCCTGGCTGCTATTAATAAAATAATTAACTGAAGATATTAATTTTTGGTCTTTGAATAATTAAGATTGTAATTGGAGTAACTAAAAATATTATTGTAATCATGGGAAAAAATATAGTAATAGTAGATGATTCGGAAAGCATTAGGGAAGTTGTGGAATTTACCCTAACCAATGCCGGCAATAATGTAAAAGTGGCGGTAGATGGTGAAGATGCTTTGAAATATTTCGACGGTAGCAAGATTGACCTTGTTGTAACAGACCTTTATATGCCTAAAATGAATGGGATAGAGCTGATTAGGGAAATTAGAAAAAAAGAGGACTATAAGTTTGTTCCAATACTATTTCTAAGCACTGAATCACAACAAGAAAAAAAAATTGAAGCAAAGGAAGCAGGGGCTACAGGATGGATAGTCAAACCTTTTGTCCCTGAAAAATTGCTCGCAGCTATGAATAAAGTTATTAGATAATGGAACAATTTAAAAAGAAATTTCTGGAAGAAGCCACAGAGCTTATAGCTAACCTTGAACAAGCTCTTTTGTCTCTGGATGAAAATCCACAAGATAAATCTTTGCATGAAGAGGTCTTTAGAATTATGCACTCTCTTAAAGGAGGAAGTAGTATGTTCGGGTTTGATAAAATCGATGCCTTTACTCATGAACTGGAATCAATTTATGACCTTGTAAGAAATCAAAAAATTGAACTAAAAAGAAACATCCTTGATATTACATTGGAGTCAGTTGACCATATTAAAATATTATTGGAAAGTGGAGATGAACTTAGTGCTGAAAATGAAAAGAATCATAGTAACCTGCTTAATAAAATTTATAAAATAACAAAAAGTGTCTCCGGAGATATAATAACTGAAAAGGAAGAAATTGAAAAACATGATGATAAGAATGATAATGTAATACACAATCAATTGTCTGATAAACCAACTTATCAAATATCTATAAACCCTGATGAGAATATTTTTAAAAATGGAACTAATCCTTTATATTTAATAGATGAGCTGGCCTCCTTAGGGCACTGTAAAGTTTTTGCTAAAACAAATAAAATTCCTGAATTTGATGAATTAAAACCGGAACTTTGCTATGTGTCTTGGGAAGTGTTCTTATCAACAGATAAATCTATAGATGATATTAATGATGTTTTTATTTTTGTTGATGATATTTGTGAAATTGAAATTAACAAAATTGATAATAGCAATTTGCTGGAAATCACAGCTTTTACAAATGAAATATCAAATGTGGTTCCTGATGACGGGTTTTCGGAGCTTGATAAAATTAAAGAGTTAGCAAATAATGTAAAAGCAAATGAGGTTAAAGAAGAGGAAGCCATTAAAGACCAAAGTTCTCAAGATTTCTATTCGCAAATTAAAAAAAATGTTATAAGCAATATTAGAGTTGCCTCTGACAAATTAGATGACCTGATGAACCTTGTTAGTGAGCTTATTACTACTCAAGCTAGCTTAACCCTATATGCTGAAAATAATCAAAATTCGGAATTAGTCACCATTGCTGAAAATATCGAAAAAATTTCAAGACAACTACGTGATAATACATTTGAAATTTGTCTTATCCCAATTGATACAATGATGGTTAGGTTTAAAAGGCTTGTTAGGGATTTGTCTTTTGAACTCGATAAAGAAATTCAATTTACAGCTGAAGGAACGGAAACAGAACTTGATAAAACTATAATTGAAGGGCTTACAGAACCAATTATGCATATATTTCGTAATTCGATTGATCATGGAATAGAAAGTGCAGATGAAAGAATCAAGAAAGGAAAGCCCAAACAAGGAACAATAAATTTCAAAGCTTTTCACTCAGGAACTAATGTTTATATTCAGATAAAAGATAACGGCAGAGGGCTGGATGCTGAAAAAATTAGAGAAAAGGCTATTAGTAGAGGATTTATATCTCCAGAGGCCAATCTATCGTACCAAGAACTTATAAATTTAGTTTTTTTGCCGGGATTTTCTACGGCATCAAAAGTTACTGAAGTGTCAGGTAGAGGTGTAGGGCTTGATGTTGTTGTAAAGAAAATATCTGATATACGTGGAGAAGTTGAAATTGAGTCGCAACTTGGTGTTGGTACTACAATTACTATTAAGTTGCCACTTACAATGTCAATAATTGACGGATTGTTGGTTGAAATTGATAAAACTTCCTTTGTGATTCCATTATCCAGTGTTGATAAATGCTTTGAAGTTAAAACAGAAACTCTTAATAATAACTTTAATAATAGAGTGAAACTTGACGGGAGTTTAATTCCTTATATTAATCTCCGTAAAGAGTTTGATATAAATGAAAATTGCCCTGATGTTCAGCAAGTTATTAGAATTAATTACGATAATTTTAATGTTGGGCTATCTGTTGATAAAGTAATTGGAGAATATCAGGCTGTTTTAAAACCTCTCGGTCGTTTATTCAAAGACCTTGAGATAGTTTCAGGTGCTACCATATTGGGCGACGGATCTATTGCTCTGGTGCTTGATTCGGGAAAAATAATTAACACTTTTGATAGGGAAACTCTTGAAAGGAGGGAAGCATATTATAAAGGAATAAAGAATATTGAAGATAATTAAGATTACCGGTTAATGGACCCAGCAACCAGCAATTAGCAACTAATTAAACCGATTTATAAACTAAAAAATGGAGTAAAATATGAGCGAAACACAAACCACGGGCACAGTTACCTCATACCTTTCATTTCGACTTGGAGATGAAATGTTTGCTGCTGACGTTGGCAAGGTATTGGAAATACTTGAGCTATGCCCGATTACTAAAGTGCCACGATCACCTTCGTATATGCGAGGAGTGATAAACCTGCGAGGCAAAGTATTGCCTGTGCTGGATACCCGTATAAAATTTGGGATTCCGGCATCTGAAGATAATGTTGACACTTGCATTGTCGTACTTGATGTTGATATGGACGGAGAATCACTGCACTTGGGAGCATTGGTTGACTCAGTTGAAGAAGTACTAGAGTTAGGGCCTTCGGATATTGAACCGCCACCAACACTTGGAAGCAAATTTAACCCTGAATACATATATGGCATGGTTAAAAGAGAGGAGTCTTTCACTATGATTCTCAAAGTTGACAAAGTCTTTTCTGCTGATGAACTGGCGATTGCACAGGAAGTTGCCGAGAAAAAAATCTCAGATGTTAAAGCTGAAGGAGAAAAAGAAGAAAGTGATAAAAAAACTGCAAAAAAACCGGCAGAGAATAAAAAGAAGTAATAAATCTTATTGTTTAATTAAAACTAATTATTATGAATTTTAAAAACTTAAAAACAGGAACAAAAATACTAACCGGCTTTTTGCTGGTTGTATTGATAGCTGTCAAGTTTCACAAGGTTGTTTATGAAAACCTGAATTATATAGATTATCCAAATTTATAATTTTATTTTTAAACTCCAAAGGATTTTGATTAAATATTTCCGGTTTTATTTCGTACCAT
>PWLF01000005.1 GCA_003559475.1 Bacteroidales bacterium | reverse complement strand
TTATTACTTGGTTCAGGATCAAATACTGAAACATCACCAAATATAATAGATGCATCTTCTAATAAATAAGGTTCTTGATTATCAAACGCATAATCTAAATATACTTGAGTTCCGGGATCATATCCAAAACCTCCATTTTTTACAATTGTTTCAGAGATTAAACCATTTGGCCCAGTTAAAAAGAATGCCTCTGCGCCTCGAGCAATTTCTACATCTGTTTTAAAATTAATACTTAAATAAGGATCGGGAAATAAATTAAGATTATTTCCTTTTTTATTAAATATTTTCCAATTATTTATATTCATATTTTTTATTCAATATTTATAGATTCTTTATCGTGTGCAATTGAAAAAGTTTTTTTAATATATTTTGCTTGTTCAAAAAGAAAAACTATCATTGCTTCTAATTGTCCATAAAATGGAACTTGAAGAGGGTTGGCCCATAATTCTGGAGAGGTTGTTCTTTTTAATATTTCTCCTCTATAATTAAATCCTAGATTTTTATAATTATCATTAATATGCTTTGCGGCATGTAAGTAAGAAGGTCTTACTTTATATCTAAAATCATCTACGTTTAAAGCATCTGTTTTTTCTCTTAGGTTTGCCATAATATTTGATTTACTTTATTTTCTTGCCGTTAATGTTTTATTTTTTCTTGAATTATAATTATCTGCTGTAACTCCTCTAAGTTGAATATTAATTGTTGATAATTTATTTTTTTCTAGTGAGTCTTCATAATATATACCATTTTCATTCTCAAAATCACCTCTTATTAAAGGATAAACATCTTTAACAGGAACTCTATTTCCAAAAGCATCCCTTACATATCTATGAAGAACAATATCTCCATAATCATCTATTCCGTAATTACCTTCCCCAAATATATTTTCATTTCTAACATCAGCATCAAACCAAACAGTAACAGAATCCACGCCTTCTATATTCTCAATTACATTTACTATATCGGAAGCAGGTATTCTATCTCTTCTTGTATTTTTTAGAAAATAATCTGATGTTTCAGAAATAATAGCTTCTCTTATATCATCAAATTCAAAGTTTTCAAAAATTATAATTGATACATTAAGAACAAAACGAGGATATTTAATATCTAATATAGCATTATCTACTGTTAAAAGTCTTTGACCGCTTTCTTCAATTAAATCAAGAATTCCAATTCTTTCACTTTCAGTTAATTTAAATGCATCAAGTGAACAGTTGTAATAATTTTCAGAAGGTGCTATTCTTTTATTTACGTCTGGTATAAGAAATAAATAAACTGTGTTATCATCTTGTTTTTCATTTTCTAATACTTCTTTCCAGTGATAAACATCTTTCTGTGCCTGATTAACCTGAGCTTTCTTTTCTTGAGTTCTTTCTGAATCTTTTCCTACTGTGGCCAAAAGTTTTCTATATTCTTCTGATAAATTTTCATATCTTCTTCTTACTTGTTCATATTTATCTTGAGCAAATTTATCTTCAAATGTTGCAAAACCCGGAATAGCATCAACTATAGTAAATATATTAAGTTTTTTTAAGAAATATATGTAATTATGTTCATTTATAAGAGTAAATGAACGTGACATATGTGGGGCCAATAATCTTGTTAAATAGAGCGGTTCATCTAAAGTACCAAATATAATATCATTTTTTATTGATACTTTAATAATATCATTTAAATCAATCTCTTCACCGCTTAAAGAATAGCCGTCTGTCTTAAATTCCCAATTTGTTAATGATTCAGCAACCTGTTCATCTATATTACCTTGTATACCATCCGTTATAAGATATTCTACAAGAATAGTTGCTCCCATCCTTGGTATTTCACCCATATATCCATTTCCAAAAAATAAATCTAATCCTCCTGATTGTCCGGTTTTAACCAAAAAAGCCTTTTCTCTATACGTCATATCAAGAATTGAATCTCTTTTTTCCCAACGTTCTCCATCAACATAAACATTTACATAAAAATTATCAATATGTGCACCCTTTTTGGTCCTAAAATTAAATGATTGTAGCGCATCTCCGGTTCCTGTTGCTTGTTGATATTCAAGTTTTCCTTGTACAACATTTACATCTATATAATTGTTTTGAGAAGTTAATTCTAATCTTACTTCTTGTCCAGGAAGTACTACTGTATAAGTTAAACCATTTAAAGTTGATGATAATTGGGTATAATTTGGAATAACAACAGTATTACCATATATATCAATTTCTTCTCCGTTATATGTTAATCGAAGAGTACCTCTTGCTGCCATGGCTCTTGATGGATTATGACCCGTAAGTGCTGCTAATCCTTTTATGCTACTTGGCCTAGAAGCTGTTTTTATATTAAGTTCTGTTGTAGAGTCTTCAATATAATAAAGAATTAATCTTCCTAAATGAAGCATTGTTTGAAGAAGCTGGCCCATAGGTGATGCTATAGTAAAATGTTGTCCAACATCTCCATATGCACTTTTAATAAAGTTTAAGGAGTCAGCATAAAGTTCTGATAATCTTATTCTTGCTGTTTTAAATATTTCCATATTTTATTTAATATTTTATCTTATTAATATTCCTAATGATTTTACACGATCTATATAAATATCTATTACCGCAAAATCGTATCCATCTCCCTTTCCAAAAGATATTTCTGCATCTATTCTATATTTAGAAGATTCCGAAACATATTGTTGTATTTGTTTTTTTATTCGTTCTTCTAATTCATTTTTATTTATTCTTGTTTCAAAAACTAAATCTTCTAATCCTACTCCAAAATTCATATCCCCAAAGACTTGGCCTTGTCGTGTGCCAAAGATCATTTTTATTTTTGAAATAATACTTTCAATCGGGTCTGAGTGATCTAAAACACCATAAATAAAGTTAGGATCTTGAGGATTTCGAATATAAATATCCTTTATCATAAATGTTTTTTTATTTATATATCTTTATTTTTAAAATTATTCCCAGGTAAAGTAGTTTTTATTATTTTTTCATAAATATATAATAAATATAATAAATATAAAAAACAGGAGAAGGATAATGGAAAAAAATTTTAACGATAACGAGATTAAAAAAATAATAAAAGATGAAATTGAACAACAATTAAATGAAAACAAAAAAGATTTTTATGCATACATAGATAATAAAATACAAGAACATATACATCTTATTCTTTCTGGTTATCAGGCACAAAATGATAGTCATTTTACTATTATTAATAACACATTAAATAATGTAAATAAAAGTTTACAAGAAAATACAGAATATATTAAACTTCATCAAAAAGAAATAAATAAACTTAAAACATCTTATAAGTTATATAATCAAAAAAAAGGGATTGAAAAAGAACACAGGAAAGTAACATGCCCACAAGAAAAAAGAATAAGGATTATAGAAGATAAAACAATGACTTCAGGGGCCGTTAGAAAATGGATAGCAAAAACTGTTGGAGTAACAGCAGGTACTCTTACTATAATATACATAGCATTAAAACTAATTGGATTAGCGTGATATATAAAATAAAAATATAATAATGAAAAGACTAGTTAAAGAATCTCTTAATGGGTTTTATAGTAATAAATCAAAAGAAAGAAAAGAAAATATAGATGTTCATAAACTTCGTAATGAATTAGAAAGTATTAAAGAACGCCTAAGATATCTAAGCCAGGTTCACCACCCTATGGATGATAACCCATGGGGAGATGGAACTGTAAGAGATATGAGAAATAAATTGAATAATAGAAAAAAACAAATAATGAATTTGTTAGAAACTCCCGAAGATTTTGAAAAAAGAGCTGAAAGAGAATATCAAACTAGACAAAAAAGAACTGCTCAACAAAGAGAAAAAAGAGAAGAAAAAGAAGAAAAACTAAAAAAACTTACTCCAAAACAAAAAGCCATTAATAGAATTATAGACCTTAAATATAATATACGTGTTATTAAAGATCCTAAATTTACTAAAGAAGCTAGATC
>PWLF01000227.1 GCA_003559475.1 Bacteroidales bacterium | reverse complement strand
TCATCATAAATTTCAACACCATCTCTGTCTAGTATATCATTAAACATCTTGTTTTTCATATTGCCAAGAGCACAAATAGTTTCAATCCCCGGGGGGTCGTTTATATCGCCCCATGGCAGATTTATATTTCGTGACTCAAAAAAGCTTTTTATTCCTTGATATCGAGGTTTCCCATCAATGTATGTCAGATAATCCTCTTCTGTCATAGAACTTTGATTACTATGCTTATCTTTTTTCTGCTCAAAAAAGTAATCAAACATTTCTTTCCATGCTTGCTTATGTGTTTTTCTGGTCTGAGTTATTACTCCATCTAAATCAAAAATCAGTGCTTCAATTTCTTTTTCGTTGTTCATAAATAATAAAATTTGATTAATTATTATATTTATCGCATAAAAACCGATTGTAAAATTAAAAATTGTTAATTATTACAAATATAATAAAATATTACTAAAATGTTAAATTTGATATTCTTAATTTTTTTTGGTTATTTAAAATAAGCACTTGCTTTCAAATTAATATAATAATATATTTTTTTGTTCATATTCATAATGAATATTATTGTTTTTGTTGTATTTTTGCAAACTATGAAAAATATCAGGAATTTTTGTATTATTGCCCATATAGATCATGGGAAGTCAACTTTAGCTGATCGTATGCTTCAGAATACCAAAACTATTAATGACAGGGAATTTAAAGATCAGGTTTTGGATAATATGGATTTGGAGCGTGAGCGTGGTATAACGATAAAGAGTCATGCTATACAGATGGATTATGAACAAGAGGGTGAGATGTATACTTTAAATCTTATTGATACTCCCGGTCATGTTGATTTTAGTTATGAGGTTTCTCGTTCAATAGCGTCATGCGAAGGAGCACTTCTTATAATTGATGCAGCTCAAGGTATAGAAGCGCAAACAATATCAAATTTATATCTTGCTTTAGAACATGATTTAGTTATTATTCCGGTTTTAAATAAGATGGATTTGCCTAGTGCTATGCCGGAAGAGGTCTCAGAACATATTGTTGATTTAACCGGTTGTGATCCGGATGAAATAATACCGGCTAGTGGTAAAACCGGCTTCGGAGTTGATGATATATTAAAAGCCATAGTAGATAGAGTTCCTGCACCAAAAGCAGATATTAATGCTCCTTTGCAAGCATTGATATTCGATTCTGTATATAATCCCTATAGAGGAATTATAGCTTATTTTAGAGTTTTTAGTGGACATATAAAAAAAGGAGATCATGTAAAATTTATGGCTACTAAAAAAGATTATTATGCTGAAGAAATTGGCGTGTTAAAAATAAAACAATTTCCTCGAGATGTTATTTCGGCAGGTGATGTTGGTTATATAATTTCCGGTATAAAAAATGCAAAAGAGGTTAAAGTTGGGGATACAATTACGCATGTGGAAAACCCTACACAAAATTTAATTAAAGGATTTGAAGATGTTAAGCCAATGGTTTTTGCAGGTATATATCCGACAGATACTGAAGATTTTGAAGAGCTAAGAGCTTGTATGGAAAAATTGGTCTTAAATGATGCATCTTTAACTTATGAACCTGAAACCTCTGCTGCATTAGGATTTGGATTTAGATGCGGATTTCTTGGAATGCTTCACATGGAAATTATTCAGGAAAGACTGGAAAGAGAGTTTGAAATGACAGTTATAACAACCGTTCCAAACGTTTCTTATAAAGCATATAAAAAGAAAGATGAAATGGTTATTGTTAATAACCCATCGGATTTGCCCGGTCCAAATGAGCTTGATTTTATTGAAGAACCTTATATCTTAGCTCAAATAATAACTAAATCTGAATTCGTCGGGCAGGTAATGTCATTATGTCTTGATAATAGAGGAGTGGTTAAAAATCAAGTTTATCTTACAACAGATCGTGTTGAGCTTTCTTTTGAGATGCCTCTGGCTGAAATAGTTTTTGATTTTTACGACAGGCTTAAAACTTTATCAAGAGGTTATGCTTCCTTTGATTATTCAACGGCAGGTTATAAGAAATCAAACTTGGTAAAAATGGATATTCTTCTCAATGGTGATCCTGTTGATGCTCTATCTTCGTTAATTCATAAAGATAACGCCTATGAGTTTGGGAAAAAGATTTGTGAAAAACTTCGTACATTGATACCCAGACAGCAATATGATATAGCTATACAGGCAGGAGTAGGCTCTAAAATTATTGCCAGAGAAACAGTGAAAGCCCTTCGAAAAGATGTTACCGCCAAATGTTATGGTGGTGATATTACTCGTAAAAGAAAATTGCTTGAAAAACAGAAAAAGGGTAAAAAACGAATGAGACAGGTTGGTAATGTCGAAATTCCTCAATCAGCATTCATGGCTGTTTTACAAATGGACAAGTAAAAAAAGGAATGGTTATTGGCTAATTATCAACGGTAACTGTATTAACATATCTAAAAACTTATTAATTTTTATTGAATTATAAGAAAAGTTTAAAGCAAACTATTTTAAAAAAGTTATAGCTTTAGTTTGTTTTGATTTGCTTTCAGTATCTATTGTAAAAGCCAGGATATAATTTTCAATTAATTGATATTGAATACAAAATTGTTTTTTAAAATCTTGAAATTCCAGAGTGCCGTAAACTGTTCCTTCCCCTTCAAAAGTAAAAGGCGAGATTTTTATATGTTTCTTAAAAGCAATATTTCTTTTTCCGTGTACTTTATAAATAGCCTCTTTACAGCTCCAAATCAAACTTAAGGATTCAATTTCATGTTGTTTTGATAAATTATTCTTTTCATTTTCAGTTATAAATTTATCAGCGATATTAATTATCTTAGGCTTGATTTGTTCAATATCAATACCAACGGAATATTTGTTGCTGGCAATGAGTGCAGAAAACTTGCCTGAGTGTGATACAGAGATATGTTTTACACCATTGTTAAGGAATGGTTTACCATATTGATCATATTCAATAGTGCTTAATTCTTTGGGCTTGATAAGGTAAGGGAGTATCATTCTGTAGCTAAGCCATTGTTGTTTTCTTTCTTCTGTTCTCAAATATGAGAATATATTTTTTTCTCTTTCAGAAAGATTTACTTTCGAATAATAGTCTTCAAAACTTTCCTTTATTTCCCAAATGCCAACAGCAGCGTATGGATACTTTTTCTTGAAATATAAACCCATATTTTAGCTATAGTGTGTAAAATTATTTTAAATGCAAAGATAAAAAATTAAAATAATGATAAAAATGGGAGATTATATTTTGTTAGAAGAAAAGAAGTTAACCAAATTATTTAAATATTTTATTGAGTAGAATCAGGGATATCTTCATTTATAACTTCTACTTTGTCGCTTTTAGATATGAAGGTTAATGTCTCTTTATCAACAGACATAGCCATTCTCGGTCTTTTTTCAAGTTTTTTTATTCCGGTAACATTAAAATCCAAATCTTTTAAGATCTGAATAAATTCATCTTGAATTCTTTCTACTTTATTAATTAACTCATCTTCGTCTTCGGGCACATAACTCATTTTAAGTGTAATACTAATCCTTATCGTTCCTTTTTCATCAACTGTTTCAAACAGTGATTTATCACATACCCCAATATCGGTGTATGAATTTTTACTACATCCGATAGTTAAAACAACGCCTGCAACTAATAATAAGATTATTTTTTTCATTGTTTGTTCAGTTTTGTAAAGTTAGCTTATATGTAATTTCTTTATTATATTTCTTCTAATTATAACCTTAATTAAGGTCTTTGAAATAATTTAAAAATAATATTTATATATAGCAAAAATAATTACAAAAAAGTTGTTAACCAATTTTTTTAGTATTTTATTTAGGGCAATCTTCAACTATATTTAGGGCAATCTTCAACTATCAAAATCTTAAATATGCGTAGCTATTATTATTCTATAACAACTTGTTGAATATGCAATATGTTATCATCATGTAAAATGTGTAAAATGTATTTATTTTTTATCAAGTTTGAG
>PWLF01000260.1 GCA_003559475.1 Bacteroidales bacterium | reverse complement strand
GTTCGTAACTGGAGTTACATGAAGTTCCCTTATATGAAACATCTTGGAAAAGATAAAGGATGGTATCGCGTAGGACCATTAGCTCGTCTTAACTGTTGTGACTTTATTCCAACACCAAAAGCTCAAAAACAATTTGAGCAGTTTAAAGCTCACACTAATGGTAAGCCAAATAATTATTGCTTACATACTCACTGGGCAAGACTAATTGAAACTCTTCACTCAGCTGAGATGATTAAAGAACTTCTTTTAGATCCGGATCTTCAAAAAGATGACTTAGTAGTAAAAGGTCAGAAAACTGATGAAGGTGTTGGGCTAATTGAAGCTCCGAGAGGAACTTTATTCCACCACTATAAGATTAATAAAGATGATCAAATTACAATGGCTAACTTAATAGTTTCTACGACAAATAACAACGAACCGATGAATCAATCTGTTAACTTTGTCGCAAAGAATATGATGTCAGGTCAAACTGAAATCACAGAGCCTATGAAAAATGCCGTTGAAATCGCTATCAGAGCTTATGACCCATGTCTGAGTTGTGCAACACACGCTATGGGTAAAATGCCTCTTGATATTAAGATGGTTGACTCTAAAGGCAATGAATTAGATCGCTATAAGTCTTAATAGTGTTGTAATTACTAGTTAACCAGCGAAAAAGTCCGTCTGTAATTTATTTCTATTGACGGACTTTTTCTTTATAGTTAGGTGACAAATTTTTTAAAATAATCAAACTAATTGTAATGCAGAAAATACTGATATATGGATATGGCAATCCCGGAAGACAAGATGATGGCTTAGGAGCCGGATTTGTCGAGCTTGCCGAAAAATGGATTGAAGAAAACAAAATAGCCAACGTTGATACTGATTGTAACTATCAATTAAATATCGAAGATGCTGCGGTTGTATCTGAGTATGATATGGTAATATTTGTTGATGCATCAATAATAAATGATATTGATGATTTTAAGCTTGAGAAAATTTCTCCCGATAATGCACAGATTGAATTTACAATGCACGCCGTTTCAGTTGGCTATGTTATTGACTTATGTAAAAAAATATATAACAAAACTCCTGAAGCATATATTTTGCACATAAAGGGATATGACTTTGACTTTAAAGAAGAACTTTCTGAAAAAGCAAAAACCAACATGAAAGAAGCTTTTAAGTATCTAAAAAACTTTATCACGGAAAGACAAAAGAGCTTTGATGCGTAGTGTGAGGTGTTTTACACAGCGCTACGACAATACTGCTGTAAATTGCAAATATTATGCAATATTAGAATCCCTAAGTAACTGTATCTCTGTTTTATGTATTTAATTTTATCATAAACTTGACACATATGAGAGTTCTCATTTTAAATTGTCACCAATAAATAATTATCTCAAAATGCATAATAGCAATCTTTACAAATGGTTAAGAACAAAATTAATTGGACACTAGTGATGCTGGATATCAAAAAATTTAAAAAGTCTCAATAACGACGAAAATATTGTAATAAATTATGAATATTATACAAATACTAATAAGTTACTTTAGCGAAGATACGATTGTAGATAATTATACATAACATTCATATATAAGAAGCCGCATAGCGGCGAAAATATGGTAGCAAATTATATATCACAAACATGCTAAAAGCCGCGTTAGCGGCGACAGTATGGTCCAGCAACAGTTAAATAAAGCTACTTATCATAAAAAACAAAAATATATCTAGGATCATAATCTAGTTCATATTTATTCATTAATGCCAAATATTCTTTTCTGAAAGTATTTTCAGTTTTTTTATGATGTTGCTCTTGATTTATTATATAATTTATTACATCATCCCTTTGCGATCGTGAAATTGTGAAACCGGAATACCCTCTCTGCCATTCAAACTTGCCTAATATAAAACGGTTTTTATTAATCCATTTAGATGAATTTGCTTTTACAACCTCCATGACTTGAGATAGTGTTTTGTTGGGCGGTAGTTCAAAAAACATATGAACGTGGTCTTTCCAGCCATTAACTGCAAGAGGGTAAACGTCAATGCTTTTCGCTATACCACTGATGTAACTAAACAATTTTGGTCTAAACTGTTCATTTAAAAAGTTATGACGGCCTTTTACTGAGAATACAGCATGTATGTTAAGTTGTGTATATGTATTTGCCATTAGTTTAAGGTTTTTGGGTTAATAAAATAGGTTTCAATTGTTTTGCAAATATAAAAAAACTTCTAAAATATAGTTTGTAAAACATTACTGTCGCCGCTAACGCGGCTTTTGTTATGTGCTGCGTATATACTTCTACCATATTTTCGCCGCTATGCGGCTTAGGATAAAACATTTTGAACTTATCTAATCTTTCAAAAAATGTGGTAACTCTTTGCATCTGTATAATCACAAGCGATTTAACTTTGAATTTCAAAAACAATAAAGGAGGCGCTTATGAATTACAGTAGACTTGCAAATAAGTTTAGAGCAAAAACAGGAATATTTTCGGGGATGCTTCATATAAAACATTCTCTTACATTTTTCAGAAAATTATCTTATTTTTGTCATAATTGCCAAAAAAATAGTTAATATATAATGACTCCTTTTTTAAAAAGAATTGCGGAATATTTTTTATCTGAATTTGATAATTCAGAAGATAATATTTGTATTGTAACCCCCAATCGTAGAGCTGCTCTATACATCCGATCTTACATAAGCGGAATGATAAAAAAAACTTCGTGGGCTCCGGATATTCTTAGTCTCGAAGATTTTATAAATAGATTGTCAGGATTAAAAATTGTTGACAATCTTACACTTATGATGGAATTTCATAATGTTTTAAATAACAATAATGGGAAAAGTTTAATTGAAGATAATAGCTTTGAAGAGCTTATAAATTGGGCGCCAATGCTATTGCAAGACTTTGATGAAATTGATAGCAACGTTGAAGAACCTGATAAACTTTTTGAATACTTATCTGATATTAAAAGACTTGACGTTTGGGATCCTTCAAATAAGGAGCCGTCTGATTATCAAAAAAGATACCTGGACTTCTTTAAAAATATACCTGAGTATCACAAAAAGTTTAAAGAGAACCTTCTGTCAAAAAAAATAGCATACCAAGGATTATCTCACCACATAGCTGCTTCGGAAATTGATAAAACTATAGCGGATTTGCCATGGGGAAAGGTGATTTTTGCAGGACTTAACGCACTTAATCAAACAGAAGAGAAAATAATATCAGCATTGCTGGAAAATGATAAGGCAAAAATTGTGTGGGACTGTGACGAATATTACATTGACAATAACCATGAGGCAGGTTTTTTTATAAGAAAGTATTTGAAAAAATGGCAAAATCACACTATAATAAAAAAAGAAAATTCTTTTAAAGAGACATCAAAAAATGTAAATATTCTTGGAATTGCAAAAAGTGTAAATCAAGTTCAACTTGCAGGGAATGTTCTTTCAGACAAAATTAATCCTGAAGAATACGAAAAAACAGCATTTATACTGGCAGATGAATATTTAATGCTCCCAATGCTTAGCGCACTACCATCTAAAGTTAGCAAACTTAATATCACAATGGGGTATCAGCTTTCAGCTACTGCATTTTATTCTTTTGCCGAGGCGGTTCTAAATATGCATATAAGGTCAACAGGTCAGTCCTCTTCGGAAGAAGGCAAAGCATGGTTCTACTATAAAGATATTTTGAAAATATTAAAGCATCCATACAGCAACTATCTTTTTGATGACAGCGATAAATATTTATCAAACATAATTTCTGATGCCATAAATAAGTCCAACCGAAGTTTTTACTCTATTGAAAATATTATGGCTGTTTGCAATAACAACCAGTCAGATATTATAAAAACATTGTTTTCAAATTGGAATAACTCTACTGAAAAAGCGATAAGCTTCTTTAAACAGGTCTTGCAATTGCTTGAAAAAAGCTACTTCGACAAAGATGATGATACTTCAAACAGCGATTTTTCTATAGAAATAGCATCATTAAGTCGCTTTAATCTTTTGTTAAACCGTTTTGATATGTACATTGCAACGTATAAGCAACCGGAAAATCTGCAAGTATTCAAACTTGTTTTTAAAAATCTTGTATCGTCTTTACGCATACCTTTTTCGGGAGAACCTTTAGAAGGATTGCAAATTATGGGATTGCTTGAAACAAGAAATTTAGATTTTAAAAACATTATTGTTTTTCCTGTAAACGAATCAATTTTACCAAAAGGGAAGTCGCAGAACTCATTCATCCCTTTTGATGTAAAAAAGAAATTCAAACTTAACACATATAAAGAACGTGATGCTATTTACGCATACCATTTTTACAGATTACTTCAAAGAGCAAAAAATATTTATTTGATATATAACACTGAAGCCGACAAAATAGGGGGGAAAGAGAAAAGCAGATTTATCTCTCAAATTGAACATGAACTAAAAGATTTTGAAAATATTAAGATTAATGAAAAGATAATACCTGTTTCATCAAATCTGCACAGCAGTGATGAAGAAAATATCGTTGTGGAAAAAACACCCGATATTATTGAAAAGATTCACAAACTTGGAGAAAGAGGATTTTCGCCGTCATCAATTAATATGTATTTAAAATGCAGCTTAAGGTTTTATTTTGAAAAAATTATGAAGCTGAAAGAAAGTGATGAGGTTGAAGAAACCGTTGAGCTCAACACCTTAGGAAGCATTATTCATGATGTGCTTAAAGAACTGCTCAATCCTTTTATAGGAAAAGTTATTAAAGCTGAAGATTTGAATATTGAAGATAAAAATATTCAAGCAGTTTTAAAAAGCAAGTTTGAAAAATATTATGAAGCCGGAGAAATTGATAAGGGCAAGAACTACCTATTATTCAGAGTAGCAATGAGGATGATTGGCAATTATCTAAAAATGGAGAAAGCTCATATTGCGGAGACTTACAATATAGAGCCGGTTACAATAATATCTCTGGAAAATGAGTATAAATCAAGTATGTCAATAAAAAATAACGGGGAAGATATAAAGTTTAATATTATCGGAACCGCTGATCGCATTGACAAAACAGGAGATATTTATCGTGTGATTGACTATAAAACAGGCAAGGTTGGTAGCAATGAGTTAACTTTTGACAGTTTTGATGAGCTTTTGCAAGAAGACGGCAATAAAGAAAAAAGTTTTCAGCTATTATGTTACAGCTGGTTGTATGCCAACAACAGTAATGCGGAAAAGATACTGCCCTCTATTATTTCTTTTCGAAAAATTAGCGAAGGACTATTTAAAATAAAAAACCCTGAGATTGATAAAGGAGTGATAGACAAAAGCTATATTAATGAATTTGAAAACTCGGTTTTAAAGCTCATCTTTGAAGAGATATTTGACAAAAACACACCTTTCCAACTCACAAAAAATATTGACAACTGCGACTACTGTCCGTATAAAACGATATGTGATAGAATTTAGGGTTATATTGACTCATCCTGAAAAAAAATAAGTTTTACCTATTTTACTCTTTTTTGTGTAAACCTATTTTAAGACGAGACAATTTTTATAAAAAAATCTAATGTTTTAGCTGCTTTTTCAGCCCGCCATTGAGCAAAGCTTGCTGTTATCGTCGGCGTTTCATTCTTTATTAATTTTATTTAGTCGTGTTTGATAAGACTGAAAATAATTTTTTTGTGTTTTTTCATCCAAAAAAGAAGAAAATATTAATTTTTCAACTAAGTCAGTTTTATTAAGCATTGTATATAGAATGTCATCATAAACTTTTTTGTTAATACCGGCTTTTTCTGATAAAGTTCTAAATTGTGAAAAGATTTTACCTCCTGCCATAGCTTTTGGTAAAAGCCCATCCTCTAAAGCAAAATCTTTGTCCTCAATATGCATCCTGCTATTTAGCAAATCATAAGCAGGGCTTAGTTTATAATCTTCCATCGAGGTTTCAATTAATGAAAAATTCTTAAAATGAGCATCTCCATTTGAAAATAAATAATTGAAGATTAATGCTTTCAAGAGCTTTGGGGCTTCTGTGAGATATGCAGGAACAAATTTTTTCATTATTTCAAATAATTCAAAATAATTTCCTGAATACTTGTAATGCTCGCCATGTGTTTGAGGTGTTCTTCCTGAAAGTGAAGCAAAATCCTCTTGTGCTAATTTAGAACCGTCTTCCTTTAAATCAAATCTCTTTGTGATGTATGCCGGAGAACCATTCTTGAAAAATATTAGTGCATTTTCAGCTACTTCTATTCCATAAACTTGTTTTGCAATTTGCATCGTTAAATGTTCATTCGCAGGCATGCACTCCTGTCTTTTTCCTACACTCGGAATAGGTTTAAGAATATATTCACCTTGCTCTCCTTCATTGATGAGTCGTAATTTGTTTTTATCTAGCAACACTGAAAATTTCTCTTGCACACCGGAAATTGATATTTGTTTACGGTTGCCATCAAATATCTTATCCGTTTCGGCATTTGAAGCCGGAGAATCATAAGGCAATATGTGATTTACTTTTCTTCCTTTGAATACTTTTGACAGACAAGCCCTGCTATAAGTTTTATGACCTTCAGCTAAAGTACCGGGACAAACATTAATTGACAATTGACAATTATCAATTAATGTTTGTTTATAGTTATTAGTCAAATTCTTATTCATTTAAGTTTTAATATTTAATGATAGAAATAAGTAATCTCAAAACTTCCTTAACATCAGTTGATATTAAATTTAAATATTTTTATCAACTATCAATTGCCCTAACCGTAATTGCACCGATATTATCATTTTTTGCTGTTGTAAGAAGTATTCCAAAATGATCGTTTATATCCAACCTGTTTAGTTTACATACAATCTGTTTATTTGATCCCTCCGGTAGCATATTATAAAAAAAAGGAAATAAAAAATCTGAATAATATTCCTGTTGAGTTTTTGGCAATGTTAAGCTAATAGCAGGTTTGGTTTTATCACTTATCCATGAATTATCATATTTAAAGGTAAAAGAACCGTTATCATGCTGAATTAACATGCCTGCTTCTTGGTTTTTATAAAGTATTTTTGCTTTCCTCATCTGTTATTTGCGTTTTAACCTTTAAACAAAGTTCCAACCCTAATACATCTGCTATTTTTTGAATAGTCTGTAAAGTAGGGTTGCCTTTACCACTTTCAAATTGCTTTAGTGTTCTTAGCCCCACTCCTGAAAGCTTTGCCAGATTCTCCTGATTAACTTTCAGGTTTTCTCTGCGTTTTTTTACTGTACTAATTAAATTTTCAAAGTGCATAATGTTGCTCTTTTATTTGCAAAAATATAAAATATTTTAATATTAACCAAATAAAAGTGCAATTAATTACACTTTTGATTAAAAAAATAATTTGATTGATTATAAAGCTGCGTGTGTAGTGCAGTATGTTGCACTTTTGTTTGTGTTTATTTGTTATGAAATAAATTTACTTCTTTTACCATTTTTACTTTTTTGTGTAAACTTATTTTTAGATGAGGCACCGGCTTTTTTATTTTCGAAATTTAAAGTTCTTTCATATTTCGTTTCAGGTTCTTCTGCAAGAAATAGATCCAGTTGCGTATTATTGTCAAAACCTACTATTTTTTTTCTGTAATTACCAAAAGTTTGTCGATTTTCAATTTCAAGTTTTCTGCTCTTAGAGATTTACTACTCCATATAGTTCTTTCTTCAGTTAAATGCTCCCTACAAGCTTTTAACCAATTATAATTGAATTCATTATTTTTTTCGAAACCCTTAGAACGATTCCAATCGCCTTTGTTAACACTTACCATTTTTCCACTTTGAACTGAAATACCTCCGTTAGACAAAAAATAAGGGGGATCAGCAAATATCATATTGAATTCAACTCTCCACGATAAAACATATTTATGAAATTCATAGCTTTGTTTATTAAATAATCAGGAATTCCAATTTCCAATAAATAGTCTTCATTGACGACACACTGAGAACTTCCAGCTTCAACGGCAATTATACCTGATTTTTTTTCAGAAATCCCAATATAGCATAGAATTTTCTTCAAAATCACTCTGTCATCATCAAAATAATTTTCCATAATTTCTTGAATATATGAATCGTAGTGAAAAGGTCTAATATCCGTTTCCTTATAATCTTCTGCATCTAAAATAATCTCTTGATTTCGATACATTTCTTTTGTTTTCAAAATAGCATCACTTTGATTTTCTGCTTCAACTTTGATTCTAGTTGATAAGGTTTCTTTAATTTCAATTTTAAAAGTATTCATAGTGAAAATTTTTTATAAAATAGTTTCAAAAGATTGCTGTTCAATAAGACTTTCGTATTGTTTATTTAACGATTCATAATCCAAAAACGAAACACGCTTATTTCTTGATAAATCTTTAAAAGAAGAATACTTAATTTTGTTTATATAATCAGCTTTTCTTTTATTGTCAGCCACAATAATCATACGGGAATAAAAATCTTGTAAATCATTAAACTTTAAAAGAGAATTTTGTATATTAGTAGAGTGTTCAACTTCAAAAAAAGAGTGGGGTAAATTTCTTTCATTAAACCAAATAACATCTATACTTGAACTTCTTTGAACAATACTATCATAAGAATATTTAGGTAATTCAGAAATAGTGCTTATCTCTCCTAATTTTCTTTCATCATAAAATTTTTTATTTTTATCCTGATTTGGCACAAATGTAGATAACCCCTTTAGTTTACCTACTATTAAAAGCAATCCTTGATAATAAGAATGATTAAATTCTTGTAATTCTTTAGAGTCAATATTTTTTCCCGTTTCGATTATTATACCTCTATTCTCAATTTCAGTTTTCATTTTTTTTAATCCATACAAGCCTGGCTTAATCTTGAAAATGTTTTTATCTGTCTGCACAATTCTTCTAATACTAGCAAATGGAGTTTTAGTTTTCCATTCACAATCCTTTATCTTGAAAACTTCTTGGTTTAGTTGTCCTAATGTTGCAATACCTCCAAGTTTTTCTAATGTCGATATTACTGCCTCGTTTTGTTTCATCTAAGCTACATTATTATATAAATTTTCGAAAAAATCATCATCCGGATTTTTGCTTTTTAAATCAGAATTACTTAAAATAAACTCATGACCTAACAAATCAATTTTCTTACAGAAGTTGCTTAAGCGAACTTGTTCACTGTCGTTAAAACCTTCTTTTGCATAAGAATTAAAACTAGATGTTTCACTTAGTGGTTTATATGGTGGGTCGAAATAAAAGAAACTATTTTTATCTGCATATTGTAATGTTTTCTCAAAGTCGCCTGTTAAAATTTCTACTTTTTGTAATAATTTGCTGTCGGCAAAAATTGTTTCGGAGTCACATATTTTCGGATTACTGTAACTTCCAAATGGAACATTGAATTTTCCTTTGCTATTTACACGATATAAACCATTAAAGCATGTTCTATTCAAGAAAATAAACAGTGAAGTGTTTTCAACGTCGTTTAATTTTTTAGTGTTGAAACGTTCTCTTTTATTTAAGTAATATTTTTTTCTTTCCTTTTCATTTAGTGGTAAATATTCATTTTGAATATTCATTAATTCTTGTACAAGTTTCGATGGGGTTTCTCTAATGGTTAAATAAGCTTTTGTTAAGTCAGGATTTATGTCATTTATAACTGCTTTTTCAATGTTCGGGTATTGTTGCAGAATCCAAAAAAGCACTGCACGACCTCCAACAAAAGGTTCTATGTATGTAACATCCTTTCGTTTATGAAAATTTTTTGGGAGATATTCTTCAATACTTTTAATAAGTTGAGTTTTCCCACCTACCCATTTTACAAAAGGTTTTGCATTTATAATCATCTTTTCAGTTTTCTTTTACGCAAAATTACTAAATTATTTTTAAAGTATGTAACTTGATTTCAGACGTTCTTCTTAAGGTTTTATTAATCCTTTTTTGTTCAAAACTATAAATAAAATACTATAAATGCAAAGTAATTGCAAAAAATTAAAAAACGAAAGAAAAAATGATGAATAAAACACGTAGAATAAATATCCAACGTGTTAAAACGGAGTTGAACGATTTCGCTTAAATGACTATTGGAATACTATTATTTATTTGGAATCTATTCGATCGGGATTTAGGCCCAACACGGAATACTTGCTGGGTTTTGTTCACTATCCACCGAGATAAAGCCATCGTGGAGCAGCGAACGTAAAACTTCCGCCAAGCCTTGCGATAGTTGGCTATATCATGTACTGCTAAATATTTATCTCAAAATCTATAGTTTACTCCAAGTCCGAGGTTTATAAACATGTATGGTAAATGTTTATCAGTGTTGGTGAATTTATAAATCATGGTTCCTCCTAATTTAGCACTAAACCTTAGTTTTTCACCACCGACCCTCATAATCGCAGCAGGTTCAATTAATAAACTGTTATCATTGTATGTTTTGTATGGCCCAGACTCTGAAATCCAATTATAATAGTTTTTATCAGTCAAATTTGAATGCAAGTATCCTGTTTTTACTCCAAATCCAATTTCAAAGTTTGAATGCTCACTAGCTATTTTCCCATAATTAAATTGCCCGAAGTATATTTGATAATCTCCCCGCAAGGTTCCCCAATCTCCAGATTTCTCAGCTCTTCCATTACCATATCCGAAGCCACCATATAATTCTAAAACACGGCTGTTTTCCCTGTTATTGTATAGTCCTGTTGCTGCTTGAAAATAGTATACATCATCCGAACTAATGCTTCCAAATCCTTGAATTGCAATTTTGTCTGTCAGTCCATAAGAAACTGTACTATGGATAGATGGGATAACTGAAATTCCGGCATCTACTCTCAAATCCTTTTTTTCACTAATCAATGGAATATCGACTGTCTGAGGATAATAAACAACACAACTTGTCATTATCAATGACATAATTAATAATCCAAACACAAAAAGTTTTTTTATCATGATTGTTTGTGTTTTTGTTAATATTGGGCCCAACTTAGGATTTTATTAATCCTTTTTTGCTCAAAACTATAAATAAAATACTATAAATGCAAAGTAATTGCATAAAAAACGAAAGAAAAAAATGATGAATAAAACACGTAGGATAAATATTCAAGGTATAAAAACGGAGTTGAATTATGTTGCTTATTGTACTATTGGGATACTATTATTTATTTGGAATCTATTCGACCGGGATTTATTCTAATGTGGAATACTCGTCGGGTCTTGCAAGTAGCTTTCTAAAATTAGCTTGAATCAGCTTTTTTTGATAAAGCAGTTAGTAGCTCTTGTTGGTATTGCAATATTACTACTAACTGCATCATCAAATGGTATTTGAAAAAAAGTTTAGATACTTTTTCTATATGTTGTATATCCGTGTTTTATAATGAGTAAAACTTTAGAGTTTTATTCATTAACTGTCGTTTACCTTACAATTACTACTCGCTCAGTAAATACGCCTTCTTTAGTTTGTATTTCAATGAAATATAGTCCGGCTTGCATATTATTTGCGTTGAGCTTATAGTTGAATTTACCCATTGTTTTATCTTTGATAACTTGACCATTGCTAGCTGTTAGAATTAATCTTTCAATTATATTCTCGGATTTTACCTTAATATGGTTATCTGCAGGATTTGGAAAAACTTTAATTTTTCCATCAGTTATTTTTTCTACGGAAAGGTTATCTTTCTGAAATATAGCATTTAGTAGAAAATGATCTCCAGGCATGGTAAACATAAAATCTGAGTAAGGGCTTACCTCATCTCCGCTAATATCAGTCCAGTTTACAAAATCATAATTTAGATCAGGAATAGCTTCAAGACTTAAAACTGTTCTTTCTTCAATAGACATTGCTGTTGTATAATCTGTACCATCAATATTAACATTCCCTTTTCCTTCAATATTTATTCTCAGTGTATATTTTGGGAATATTTTTTCTTTAAAGTTTGCAGTAATACTTCTGTTTTCTAAAGCCATAAAGGTGAATAATGACTCAGTATAAACTTCATTATTATCTTCTGTCCAGTTTGCCAATGTATAGCCTTCATTAGGTATTGCCTCTAGTGTAACTTCTTCTCCATGTTTGTATTCACCCTCACCTGCAACAATTCCGAAATCATCATTATTAACTTGAGTTGTAATATCGTGAGTGAGCATAGGTGGTGTAACAAAAAGGGTTTTATTAACTGCATCGAAATTATCACTTACTGATCCCCCGCTTATAAATATACGACCGTCATTAAGCAATACAGCAGGAGAAGATCTAAGTTGGTAATCTTCCGTGTTATAGAAATTAGAGGATTGTAAAAGGGCTCCTGTATTAAGGTTAATAGTGAATACTGCAATAGTATTTGATTTTGTATTATTTACCCTAGCAATTAGGTAAGCAAAGTTATTTTCTTTATCTATGATTGGATGATCAAGAAAAATAAATTCATCAGAATCAGGCAATTTTGGCATTGTTTCAAATACACTTACTTCTTTAGTTTCCGGATTAACAGTAATTAATTCATATAATGTTTCACTACCGGTTCTGTTTTGGGCCATCCATAAATATGAATCGTTTGCAAGTTGCTGATAAGCAGTTATTGCTTGTCCACTTGAAAAAGATATAATTTCATTTTCATTGATAATATAATCATGAATGACACTTACTTCATCAGTCTCAGGATCATAAGATTCAACAGGCATATTTTCCCAATTCCCAGTTGGTCTAGTTCCCCCTAATAATAAAGCTTGACCATCATTTGTAGGTATAACAGCTCCACGAGATCTGCTAATATTGAAAGGACCAACGCTAGAAAAGGAATCTTCTTCAATGTCATAGATTTCGCCATAAGTGTGCGCATCATTATGGGTCCACCATGCACTGGCAATAATTACAAGACTGTCATCTAGAGCAGCTCCACCACCACTTGCTCGAAATCTAACCATGTTATCTTTTGAAGTGAAACTAAGGTCTGTTGGATCAAATATTTCAGTTTGGTCATAACTTGGGACCCCGGTATTTTCTGAACCGCCTGCTATCATGTAACGTCCATCATTCAGTTTAACAAAAATAGGAGAGTCATGGATATGTTCCATGGTAAGTGTAGTAAATGTTTCTGTAGAAGTATCAAGAATTTCAGCGGTATTGAGCGAAACAAAACCTGTAGTTCTTCCACCGATTAAAGCAACATTTCCGTTTGGTAGCACAACTGCATGGTGGTTGTGCCTATTGGTATTCATTTCAGGGCCATCTTCATATATCGCTTCAGCTGTATAACGTTTATGTTTAAATTCTGCAATTAATTCAAGTGATTCAGTCACATTTAAATCTTGTCGTTCTGCTGTGGTTACCCCATCGCTCCACTCTACGAAAACCCAACCGGTCTCAGCTACTGCCGTTACAGGTTTGCTGTCTTCACCATAAGAAACTACCTGAGAAAATGAGCCATTAATGCTACCACCTTCACTTGTCTTGTATAACAATAAAAAAGTGGAATCATTAACATATCCTTCTATATGAAATGGATATCCATTGTTTATTGTCCCATCTTCATCCTCAGTCCATACTGTTTCAAAATCCCAATTTACAAAAGTATTTGCATCGAAGGGATATGTCATTTGATCAGTATTGCGTCCGGCTGCTCCGGAGCCATACGTGTAGTTGGTCCCGCTTGTTTACGTATCCCAATAGCAACCACTTACTAAGGCACCATACCAACTATAATAGCTTGAAATACCTGCAGGGTTTCCGTCAGCTGCAGACAATGGACCTACAGAATAACTATCATAGATTTCACCGCCCCAGGCATTATGTCCGGAAATGCCTCCACAGAAACTTCTGGTACCCATATTCGGGTGACTTATAACCTCAGTTGCAGTTACTGAGCTTGTAGAATAACAATTGCGGATTCTGGTTCCTCTTGCTGTGCCTGTAATGCCTCCAATATATGATTTTCCTATAATAACATTTTCATAACTGGCACACTCTTTTATGAATAAGTTAGGGTTATATAATATGCCGGCATATCCAACAATTCCGCCTACAGAGTAATCACCTTTTATTTGATTTTTAATTGTATTGCAATTTACAATATGACCATATGGCGCTGAGCCGGCAATCAAACCTACAGATCTATAACCTTCAACAAATGAATGTTTGATGTTTAAGTTTCTTATCTCGCCAGAATTTATATATGCAAATAAACCGATGTGCCTGTCATTAGGAAATATCATATTAAAATTCTGTATAGCATAATTATTTCCGTTATATACACCATTAAATGTATTATAATCATCTCCACTTTCATGACCTATAGGTTCTAATGGCATTCCTTCAAAATCAATGTCAGCAGTTTGTATAAAGTGCTTGTCATTGTGTTCCTCTCCTACATAATTTCTAATATTATTAAAATGTTCAGTAGTTTCAACTTGCCACGGATCAATTTCAGTGCCGGATCCTCCTGCGAATTCTTGCGCTTGTGTATTATATATGATAAACCATGTAATAATAACAAGTAATAATTTTTTTTTCATATCAATTAATTAAATTAAACTCCTACTCATAAAGCTTTTCGGAATACGCCCCGTTTTTTGAGTGATTCTGGTCTCCACTTTTTCGTTTCAATTTTGCTTTTTTTGTAACCTTGGGAGGTTATTTATTTGAGTTTCGTAGGCTAGTTATTTGATTTTTAAAGTTTGCCCGTAAGAGGACTAAATATTCCTAAAATGTCAAAAAGTTACAAGTAGATATCTAAAATAGTCGATATTATGCAAATTGTTGTCTTTTCAGGGTTATTTTTGTTTTTTAAATCAAAATTATTTAACAAAAATATAAATATTTTTTTAATAAATTTATTATTTAACAAAATATTTTTTAATATAATTTGGTTACAATATTTCCGAATGGCAAATATTACAGGAAAACTGAAAACTCTCGATGGGTCGCTTCGTAACCGCATAAGATACTGTATCTGGCATCATTGGAAAAAACGGGAACGCAAACGGAAAAACCTTTTGAGGTTAGGTGTTAACAAATCAGACGCTTACAGTTGGAGTAGAACTCGAATGGGTGGATGGGCTGTTGCCCAAAGTCCGATTATGGGAACTACCATCACAATTGAAAGGCTGAAAAAGCGTGGCTACGAATCCTTGTCTGAGTATTTCCTTAAAATC
>PWLF01000077.1 GCA_003559475.1 Bacteroidales bacterium | reverse complement strand
TTTTGTCCCACAGGTGTCTTATGGGTAGAAGAAAAGAGAGGCTACATCAATTCCACTTATATCGAAGTGAGTTCATTCAGATTACTTGGACACCATTCAAGTTGTCAGTCTGGTAGCTTAATTCACGACTATCTTCAATATTTTCAAAGAACTACTATTTATTATAAATTAAACATTAAAATTAAACATTAAAATTATGATAAAAAAAATCACAACAATTCAATCTAACAAAACGATGTCAGTTAAATATTACTGTTTTAATGTGTTAGTTTATGAACACATTATTGATGATAAGTAATTTATTTGTGGTTTAGTGAGTTGGTTTTAAAAACATCTCTTTTTAATTCACTACCAACGAACCAAGTACATTCAACTTTGTCTGTATAATACTCGTTTTTTAGTGGATTCCACACAAATTTTTCAATTGTCATAGCAGGACTACCTGATTTTAGAACTACTACGTCACCTACTTTAAATTCATTGTTTGTTGTCATGTTAGTTTTATTTAATGAGTTACTGTTTGTTACAATTGGCTACAACGTTTTGCGTGTATGAAACGTAATGGATTAGAAGCACTAAACTTTCAATAACAAATGAACTATAATAGAAGTACGAAATTTGAATATAATACTGAAACCATTATGTTTTATACACGTTGTTAGCAGTAGTACGGATTTAAACCACAAATGCTCAATCGAAGAACTGAACCTTTTTCTTTTCTTTTTTGTGCGGTGGGAAAAATAAATTTGAAAAATTTAAAATAAAATAATATGAGAAAAGTATTTTTAATGCAACCAAGACAATCAGGAAAAACAACAAAAGCAATGTATGAATTTGTTAAAGACCCTGATAACACAATTTTTGTTACTCACAGTTACGATATGGTAAAACATATTCACGATAGAGTTGGTGGTAACATCAAAAATTTTACATCATCTAATCAATTCAAAAATAAATTTATTGGGAGAAGACCTAAAAATATTATATTGGATGAATATATGTTTTTTAGAAATAGAGATGAAATATATAAGGAAATTCAAGTAATAAATCCTGAAAATGTATATATATATTCAACTTCCGATAAATTGTATGATAAGAAATTATTTGATTTCGTAAAAGAAAATAAGCGAACCACGTCATATCAAGATTTATTGAAAAAATATGGGGATAAATTAACTGATTATATAGAAAAACAAATCTATGATTTATATTATAATTTCCTTACTGATGATGATACAATCTTAATTGATGTTGATTTTGGTAGAACTATGAAAGATAGAAGTGAGTTGATTGGTATTTTAGGTAAAGAGCGATATGGTATTGAAACCATTAATTCATATTTATCTTAATGAGGTGGAAGAAAAAAGAAAAGAAAAAGATTTTAACGTAGTAACTTCATTCGGAGATGGAATGTAGTATTACTGCTAACGGTTGAGTGTATATGTAGTGATTTATACTAAACTTTAATTGAAAAAATAAATATAATAAATATAATAAAATAGAGTAATTAAATGTGATGTAATCATTACATATACACTTTGTTATAAGTATGTAAATTTAATTTTATTATTATGAAAAATATATGGTGTTTTTTTGGTTTTCATAAATTTGGAAAATGGGAACATATTGGTATGAGAGGAAAATACCAAGAACGGTTGAAAAGAAGATGTGGTAATTGTGGTAAGTTGGAATTTTATGATGGAATGGTAGAAACTTGTATAGAAAGTGGAGAAAAAACACCATACATATTTAAAAATTAAATTTATTACTTATAACGGTTGGGTATATGTGTTGTACGCCTGACCACAAACTTTCAAATTAAGTACGACACATCATTGGCGTATAACATATATACCTTGTTATAGGTCGTTTTTAAAACAAAAATTATGAAAAGAGAAGAATTAGAGCAGGAAATTTTAAGACAAGAAAGTTTTATTGAAGAAGAACAAAGATGTTTAAATTTTTGTTTGAGTAACCCCGATGAATGTGATAATGGTGAAATTGAAGAACGAGAAGAATATATTGGTGAACTCATTGAAAAATTAGAACACACTAAGGGGTTACTTAATGACCTATAACGTTTAGTATATGGCAAGTTGGGGATTAAAATGTGCTACCCTATCGAGCCATACGAAAGTAAATTAATAGCACAAATATACAAGTTGGAACGACACCCCCAATTTGCTATATACATTATTAGGGTGCGTTTATTTTAACTTATTATGCAAAAATTATTATTAGCGGAAGATGTTTTTGATGCTTTAGAAGCAGGCAAAAAAACAACAATTAGAAAAGGGCGAAGGGATGTTCAGTTAGGTGAACTTCTTTTTGAAAGTACGGAAACAAAAAGGCAGGAAATTGTAAATGTTTTGAATGTTCATTATTGTAGATTATCAAATGTTTATATTGGTGATTTGCAAAACGATGGATTTAAAGACCATAGTGATATGTGGGAGCAAATGAAAAGGTTTTATCCTGACATTACATTTGATGATGAAGTTACAACCATCAAATTTGTACGGGTGTCTTAAATGCACCCTAACGGCTGCGTGTATGAAACGTAATGGATTAGAAGCACTAAACTTTCAACAGAAAATGAACTATAATAGAAGTACAAACTTTGAATATACCACTGAAACCATTATGTTTTATACACGATGTTAGCAGTAGTACGGTAAATTACCACAAAACTTGAATCGAAGAACTAAACCTTTTTCTTTTCTTTTTTGTGGGTTGGATAAAATAAATTTGAAAAATTTAAAATTAAATAATATGAAATTAGAAACAATTGTAAAAGTAACGCCTGATGGTGGTGTTGAAATTCCTTCTGACATGAAAGTAGGAAGCGGATTAATGAATATGGTAAAAGAATTACGTAGTAATGGTTGGAGGACATTTGAACATAATGATAATTGGATTAAAAATGAACACCATCCAAATCCAACGTTTGATCAACAATTTGATACAGGAAACGCATATAATGAAATGTTAAAAACTAAAAAATAAAATTATGATGAAAATTGAAGCAAAAAAAGACGGTAAAGGTAATATAGTAATTTCAGAAGATTCTTTTGAAATGGTATTGGCTTGTTTAGATAATCAAAAATTTGTTGGAGAAAAACCACAAAATGGTGATTCACTTTCGGTAGGTAAAGATGAATATTGGAAAGGGCAACAAGATATTCAAGACTGTATTGACCAATATAATAGAGAATGTAGGAAAGTACTTCACCAAAAATATGTGTTAAGAACGGAATCTGATGGTTATTTTCTTGCAAAAAGATATGAACATCAAAACGAAGATACCGAATGGACTGGTGAAGATGTTGGTTTGGTTTATGAATTATTTAAGGATACAAGAATAATTTATGAAAAACCTGAAAATTTATTACCGTTAGATGGTTCGGAAGAAATTATGGAAGGAACTGAACCAATTGGTAAAACAGAAGATGGTTGGATTGCTGTTGAACCTGAACTAAGTCCTTGGTTAATTGAAAGACCATTAAGATATGATTATCAATATTTATCAATATCAGAAGATGGTAAAACAAATAGACCTTGGAAACAAGATGAAATTAACAAAATTCAAGAATTATTTAATAGTGGGTGGGAAGAAAAAAGAAAAGAAAAAGATATTACAGATGAATCTTCAATCGAAGAATAAATGTAGTATTACTGCTAACGTTAAGTATATGGCAAGTTGGGGATTAAAATGTGCTACCCTATCAAGCCGTACAGAAGTAAATTAACAGCACAGATATAGCAAGCTGGTACACGCCCCCAATTTGCCATATACATTGTTATAGGGCGTTTATTTTAAAATTATGATAACGATATTAAGTATTTTAGGTGTATTAGTATTTATAGCTGGTGCATATTTTATGGGAAATGCTGTTTTAAAAACATTTTATGATAGTTGGGTAGAACAATTAATGTCAAGTTTATATGGGGTATTATTATGGTTTGGAATTGGAGTAGTTGGATTAATATGTGTAGGAATATATGTTGGTGTTCGGTC
>PWLF01000044.1 GCA_003559475.1 Bacteroidales bacterium | reverse complement strand
TATATATATTCTATTTGAAGGAGATGCTCAGTAATAATATTTATCGATAAGTTTTGAAAAGGATTGCTTTAAAAATTAATGATTTCAATCTGATGCTGGATGAGAGATTTTTCATCAATGTTATCGTTAAACCACTTTTTGTATTTCTGATTTACTTTGGCTTGTACAGTCGAACGTTCGGATTTTTTGGCTATTCGGGTGGAATGTTGTCGGTATATATATCTTTTTCTCTTTTCATTTTTAGCTTACTCCATTTCTTCTTCTATAATAAAGAGTTAGTTTTAACTCAGTTTACGTGGATTATCTGTTTATTTTTTTTCTTTTCAGGTGTAACTCCTTTATTATCGGCATTTATTTTTAATGCCCCTCCAACATTAGTTTTGAGATTTTCTATTGAAACTGCCGTTACATTTTTCATGTTTTTTTCGGTCTACTATTTTGTGAGAGAGGGTATCATTTCACCAAAGTTTTTTCTCTACAGCATCGCCATATTAGGCTTCCTGGTTTCCGTACAACTCCTGGTAAACATATTCGACATGGTCCGCGTCAGGCGTGTAAGAACACTCAGCGGTTTAAATTATATGGGCAATTCTTTTGCTATGGCTGTCTTTAGTTGGATTGTTATTATGTACTATGCCAATATTAATAAGGAAAGAAGTTTGATAAAATGGATTAACTATTTCTGTTTTATTTTTACGGTTTTATCACTTCTGTTGACGGGTACGAGAGGTGGTCTTGTAGCTTTAGTATTTGGAGTGATTCTATTTCAGGCTTTTGGTATAAAAAGCAAAAAGTTTAATAAATATGTATTCATATCATTAATTGGCATCTTTTTTTCAATTCTTTTGATTGCAATTAATGTTGACCTATCATTACTATTTAGTAGATATTCCTATGCAGATATTTCACGTATGGCAGGAATTCGATTTGAGATTTTTTATCTGTCTTTATTTGATTATTCAATTACAGAACTCGTTTTTGGCAGACCTGATTTATACTTGTTTGGTGATTCTGGTGTTGAAAGAGCAATAAACTCTCATAACATATTTTTGGGGTACATTAGGTATAATGGAATATTTTCATTTATACTTATTTCGTTAATACTCTTTTTCATTATTTCTAAATATCTCATTATTTACAAATTACATAAAAATAATGAACGTTTTCGAGTAATAGAGTCAACAATACTTGTACTTATTTCAATAGTAATGATTTATGCATTATTAAGTGGTGGAAGAATTACCAGGTCATTTGCATTTTATATAGTTTTGGGTTTTGCAGTAGGTTACTTTGAGATTTTTCGAAACTTAAATAGCTACGAAGATTATAAAAAGTTGATTTTTTAATTGAAGAAGCTATTATGAATTATTCATCATATGAAGTAGAAAATTTTGTATCGAATTGCATTTTTAGTTACTAGGTCAGACACTATTGGTGGTTCGCATATCCATGTGCGAGATATGGCAAAATCTCTATATAAAAATGGCCATCAAGCGGTTGTTCTTATTGGTGGTGATGGCCCAATAATTGAACACTTTAGAAATGCGGGCATAGTTACTGAAGTAATACCAAATTTATGTAGGGACATTGAACCGTTAAATGATGTTCGGGCATATATAAACATCAAGGATGTTTTGGAAAGATACCGGCCTAACTTGGTATCTACGCACTCTTCAAAAGCAGGATTTTTAGGAAGGATAGCTGCAAGGCGTTTAAATATACCTGCTCTTTTTACAGCTCATGGCTGGTCGTTTACTTCTGGAAAAAGAATACACCATCGTATTATTTATAAAACACTTGAACGGTTGGTGCTGCCAATAACAGACAAAATAATTACTGTATCCAATTATGATAAAAACCTTGCTTTAACAAGTTTTGGACTTTCCGATAAGAAGGTAATTACCATTCACAATGGTATTGTTGATTCAGATAGAACTAAAAATAGAGTTCAACAGGATTCAGGATTGGTTCATATTATAAAAGTGGCTCGTTTTGATTCCCAAAAAAATCACTTAGAGTTGCTGGATGCTGTTAAAAATATTAAAGGAATTCATCTCCATTTTGTTGGTGACGGTCCGTTAATGAATATTGTAAAAAAACGTGTTACAGATTTTAATCTAACAGACTACACTACTTTCTGGGGCAGGCTTGAGAATGTTTCAGAGGTTTTGTCTGCTAGCCAAATTTTTATATTAATTTCAAATTGGGAAGGTTTTCCACGATCTACGTTGGAGGCTATGAGGCATTCTCTGCCTGTAATTGTTTCGGATGTGGGTGGTGCAGCAGAGGCAGTTGATCATAATGTAACAGGATATGTGGTTAAAAAGGGAGATGTACAAAGTTTGAAAAACCATATAATTGAATTGGTTCAAAATCCTGAAAAACGTATTGATATGGGTATGATGGCCAGAGAAAAGTATGTTGAGCAATTTACATTTGACCGAATGTATGATGATACCTTGGCGGTGTATGATGAAGTTTTGGAAAAAAGTAGAGGTGAATTTAAGTGATCAATTCTTAAACTGATTACAAATCATACAGTTTAATGCAATCTGTTATGTTAGAGATTAAACGATCATAAAGAATTTAAAATAGATTCGATTCGTTCTTTTTTTAATTTATTTGAGAATTTTTCTTTGATTGTATTTAAAGCGTTATTTTGAATTTTTGCTTTTCTATTCCCATCTAAGTCAAGAATCTCATTCACTTGATTTGTGATTTTTTCTGCATGTTCATCATAAGAAAACAGGAATCCATTTTTGTTGTGTTCAATCATTTCGGAAGCTCCGTCCACATTTCTGGATATTACTAGCTTTCTATGTGCCATGCTTTCCAGAATGACCGTAGGCAATGGGTCGTTATCACTTGTAAGTATTAGAACATCAGTGATTCGATAGATTGAAGGCATCTTGGAATAGTCAACCATACCAATGAATTTCAGAGGTAAATCATATTTTTCTGAAAATTCCAATAAGGAGTTTTTCAGGAAAGGGTCAATTGTTTTTCCCACAATTATTGCATAGAAGTCATTTCTAATTGCATTTAGTTTTTGAATAACTTCTACAAATATATCCGGTCGCTTTCTGTTTTCAATTGCACCTATAAATGAAATGATGAACTTGTCGTTTGGGAGATTAAAAAAGTTTTTAAACTCACTTTCATCAAAATTACTATTATCGTCAATAATAGTAATTCCATTATATATTGTTTTTACATCACTTCTACCAGTGAGCTTTTTTACAGATCTATTTGTTGCATCTGAGGGAACCAAAATTTGGTCAAATAATTCGGAATAGCGTTTTATAAATTTACTTATGGAACTTTTACCGTCAAACATATCATGCAGATGAGCAATATTTTTGACCTTTTTGTTAAAAAACTTTCTGTAAAAAGCTAAGAGAATACAATCTATACTGTTATTGCCATAAAGAATTTGAATGTTTTGCTTTTTAACAATTCTGTGGATCGAAATTAAATTAATAATAGTATTGAGTGTGTAACTCATCAAATGAATTGGATTCCGATTGAAATATATCCGCTTCATACTTTTACTTGTATAAATGTTATCGGTAGTTAAAACCTCTGAATAAAATTCAGCTAACTTTTTATTCGTGAAAAGATGTATTGCATATTTTTTGTTAACCTCAGAAAAGTAGTCTTTAAGTACAATTTCAGCACCACTGAATTGGTTACTTTGAACTAAAAACAAAATATTTTTCATACTATTTACACATTCCTTTTTATTTGATAAATACTCTACAATTGTAACAATATTACGTATTTTTGGATTCTTTGCACGAATGAAAAATATAACTCGATGAAATACTTAGTTCTTTTTCTATTCTTGAGTCTCTCATTTTTTTCAACTGTGAAAATGGAACAGGAACGAAGTATATATACTAATGAACAGGTTGAAAGTATAGATTTTGAGTTCGTACAATTTAATAATTCTCATAATAATCAAGAACTGCAGAATAACATTTGGCGTAAAATAGATCCGGTTGAGATAGAATCAGACAAAATATCATTAGAATTTGATAGAAGTAATACTTC
>PWLF01000268.1 GCA_003559475.1 Bacteroidales bacterium | reverse complement strand
TTTTAAGAGCTACTTCAATAATTAAAATATTGCTTGAACATGGAAATATTGAACCACAAAGACTTATAGCAGCCGGAAGAGGTGAGTACATGCCAATTGATCCCGCAAAAACACCTGAAGCTAGAAGAAAAAATAGAAGAACAGAGATAATTTTAACTCCACAACTTGATGAATTATTCGAAATAATTGAATCATATTCATATTAAAACTGAAAATTATTTTTAAGATATCCATCCATACTTATCTTAAAATCAATTGTTTAACTTTAAATTTATTTAAACATGAAAAAAAATAATCTCGCTCTCGAAAATCTAGATTCTTTATTGCCTGATGATCTTACTCAGGAACAAAAAGCTAAAGCTAAAACGCTATTTTACAAAGAGTTAGCATTAAAAGCGCATAAGTTTTATGGAGGAAAAATGCAAACATTACCAAAAGCTCCTGTTTTAGGTTTTAATTGGTTTAATGCATGGTACACTCCGGGAGTTTCTAACATATCTACTAGCATTCGAGACAATAATGACACGTCATTTGAATTATCAAACAGAGGAAATCTAGTTGCTGTAGTCAGTGATTAAACAAGAGTTTTAGGTGATGGTGATTGCACACCTCCGGGAGGAATGGGTGTAATGGAAGGAAAAGCTTTTCTTATGAAATATCTTGGAGGAGTTGATGGGATTGCTGTTTGCGTTGACAGCAAAAATGAAAAAGGGGAGAATGATCCTGACAAACTAATTGAGTTTGTTAAAATGTCACAACACAGTTATGGAGCGATAAACCTTGAAGATATTTCACAACCAAACTGCTACAAAGTATTAGATGTTTTGCAAGAAGAATGCTCTATTCCTGTTTGGCACGATGATGCTCAAGGGACTGCTTGTGTAACTTTAGCAGGTCTTATTAATGCTTTAAAGTTGGTAGACAAGAAAATCGAAGATGTTAAAATTGTATATTACGGTGCAGGCGCAGCAAATGCAACCATCGCAAGAGTTATTAATGCATACGGAGCTGACCCGACTAAAACAATAATGTTTGACTCAAAAGGTGGCCTTCATAAAAATCGCGAGGATATCAAAAAAGACAAAAGATTTTATAGAAAATGGGAGCTTTGCGAAGCTACAAATCCGGATAATATTAATGACATTGAAGAAGCTATGAAAGGAGCCGATGTATTGATATCTATGGCAAAACCGGGACCTGATGTTGTCAAGCCTGAATGGATAAAATCCATGGCAAAAGACCCTATTGTATTTGTTTGTGCTAACCCTGTGCCTGAAATATATCCTTATGCCGCAAAAGAAGCAGGAGCAAAAATTGTCGCAACAGGAAGAGGAGATTTCCCAAATCAAGTAAACAACTCTGTTGGCTTCCCCGGAATATTAAAAGGAACTTTAATGGCTAGGGCTACTAAAATTACTGACAATATGGCTATTGCAGCTGCAAAATCTATTGCAAAATTTTCGGAAAAAAGAGGAATAACTCATGATGATATCATAGCTAAAATGGATGAATCTGAAGTTTTTCCGTTTGAAGCCGCTGACGTTGCAATGCAAGCTATTGAAGATGGCGTTGCCAGGAAAAAACTTACATGGCAAGAAGCTTATGACTGGGCATCAGCTGATATAAAAAATGCCAGAGAATCAACTAAAGCACTTGTAGATGGCGGATTTATAAAACAACCCCCTGATGAAATTATTAATGATGCTATAAAAAATGCTGTTGATAAAGTAAAACAATAAGAAAATAATAAATAAAAATAACTTAATAGTTTAAAAAACAAGATATTAACTTAAAATTTTAAAGTACATCTTTTCTCGCAAAGCGCACTAAATATTTGTACGAATAATTATGCAAAGTTCTGATTTTTTAGGCACTTTGCGAGAAAAGAATGGTTTTTTCAGTGTTTTGGAAAACTAAATAACTTACAGAATAATGATCTCATACATTGAAGGTGAAATTAGCGAAAAGAATCCTGCTTATGTTATAATTAATTGTAATGGCATAGGGTACATGATAAACATATCATTATATACTCACTCAAAAATTCCTGAAAGTGGTGATTTAAAATTATACACTCACCTTTCAGTAAGAGAAGATGCCTTTTCATTATATGGTTTTATTTCTGAATCAGAAAAAGAACTTTTTAAGCATTTAATATCTGTATCCGGCGTTGGTCCTAATACTGCAAGAGTAATTCTATCATCATATTCACCAAATGAGATAAATGAAGCAATATTAGCAGGACAAGCAGAGGTTTTGCAATCTGTTAAAGGAATTGGGGCAAAAACAGCACAAAGAGTTGTTGTTGACCTTAAGGATAAATTAAAGAAGGAGTCTGACCTAAAAGAGGAATTTTTTCCTGCTTTAAACAATACCATTCGTAATGAAGCGTTATCTGCTTTAGTAATGCTTGGTTTTGCTAAAAACTCAGCTGAAAAAGTACTAAACAAATTAATGAATGCTCAGGAAATGCAAAACCTTTCTGCTGAAAATCTCGTTAAAGAAGCATTAAAGAGACTATAAAATTTATTAATAACTAAAATTTTTGTTTATGCATATATGTACTCATTCACTAAATTAATTTATTGGTAGTATTAAAAATATTTTTTGAGTGCATAAATTAAAGCAAACTCATATTCTTTTTTTTACAATATTAATTATTTCTACATTTTTTTTGCAAGTATGTACTTTTGCAAATAGCAAAAATAATGCTTTCAAAAATTTTGAAGATGGTTATATATACTATGCATATTATGAAAATGCATCTAATGAAACTCCAATAAATGAAGGAGACGAAAGTGGCTCCGAACTACCCCCTCAAAATAATCCGGTTAATCCAAGCATGATGCTTGATGATCCACCAAACGTTACAACTGAAATAATTTATGATCCCGAAACTAATCAATATCTTAAAGTTCGTAAAGTCGGAGATAGAATAGTTGGTCGCCCCACCGTGATGAGCTTCGAAGATTATATGGATTATGATATGGACAAAGCCATGCGAAAGTATTGGCAAGAAAAATCTAAACCTCAAGATTTCCAAGGACGCGAAGGAATTATACCAGAACTCTATATCAGTAGCGAACTTTTTGACAGAATTTTTGGAGGTAGCACGATAGATATAAGACCCACAGGTTCTGCAGAACTTACTTTCGGCGTATTATCCAATAAACGAGAAGACCCGGCTCTTGATGAAAGAAGAAGGAGACAAACAAACTTTGATTTTCAACAAAACATTCAGGTTAGCGTTGATGCCCAAATTGGAGAAAAAATAAATATTGGTAGCAACTATAATACTGAGGCTACTTTTGATTTTGAAAATAAATTAAAATTAGAGTATAGAGGTACTGAAGATGATATACTTCAACTTGTTGAAGCCGGAGATATAACTTTGCCTATCCCGGGTTCACTTATTACCGGGAGTCAAGGATTATTTGGAATAAAGACACAATGGAAATTTGGAAATACGACCATAACAAACGTACTGTCACAGCAAAAAACCGAATCTCAAACTATAGAAGTAACGGGAGGCGCACAAGTTAGCGAATTTGAAGTCAACGTTGATGATTATGAAGAAAACCGACATTTCTTTTTAGCTCAATATTTTAGAGACCATTATGACCATGCTCTTTCAACACTACCTGTTATCAGCTCAAACATAAATATTGAAAGAATTGAAGTATGGGTAGCTGACGTTGGAGCAGCTACAGAAGAAAACAGAAATATTGTAGCATTTGCTGACTTAGGAGAACCTGACCCTTATAATGACATGCTTAACGGGCTCGGAGAAGGAGCTCCTTCTAATCAAGCTAATAATTTATATCAAATGATGAGAGATAGCCCAATTAGAAATATTTCTAATGTTAGCAGCTATTTATCACAACACGACTTTATCTCCGGAGTTGATTATGAAAACATTGAAAACGCTCGAAGACTAAAACCAAACGAATATTCTTTTAATAGTAAACTTGGTTTTATTACCTTAAACCGTACACTTAACCCAGATCAAGTACTTGCGGTAGCTTTTGAATATACACTTATAGGTCAAGATGAAACATTCAGAGTAGGTGAATTTTCTAAAGATATCTCAGCTCCTCAATCACTTATTGTAAAAATGCTTAAAAGCACATCTGTTAATACTAACATTCCAATGTGGGACTTGATGATGAAAAACGTTTATCATATTGGGGCTTTCCAAGTTAACAGACAAGATTTTAGATTAAACATTTTATATAATTGCGAAGAGCTTGGCGTTCCTGTAGGGTTTTTGAATGAAGGACCTGTAAAAGGGCAACCACTTATTAGAGTTATGGGGCTTGACAGACTTAACACCCAGCTTGACCCTCATCCGGATGGAGTATTTGATTTTATTGACAATGCCGCTACTCAAGGTGGTACAATACAGTCTTCAAACGGACGAATTTATTTTCCGGTTGTTGAGCCTTTTGGCTCTCACTTGAGAAAAAAACTTGAAGATGATGATTTGGGCGACAAATATGCATTCGACTCGTTATACACTACAACAAAATACAGAGCTCAACAATATCCTGAACAAAACAGATTTTTTATTGAAGGAACATACAAATCGGAATCCGGAAGCGAAATAAACCTCAATGCTATGAATATTCCTGAAGGCTCAGTTGTTGTTACAGCCGGAGGAAGAACATTAACAGAAGACGTAGACTACACAGTTGACTATTCTCTAGGTCGTGTACAAATTATCAATGAAGGAGTGCTAAATTCAGGTGCGCCTATTAGAATATCCCTAGAAAGTAGTGACCTTTTTGGCATGAAAACCAAAACACTCATAGGAACTCATGTTGACCATAGAATATCTGATAACTTTAATATCGGTGGAACTATTTTAAGACTTACAGAAAGACCATTAACTCAAAAAGTTAGTTTCGGAGATGAGCCATTAGCAAATACTGTTTGGGGGCTAAATACTACATACAGTACCGAATCTAGGCAAATTACCAGATTATTAGACAGAATTCCTTTTTACAGCACAAGTACGACTTCAAGAGTTACATTTGAAGGAGAATTTGCGCATTTTATTCCCGGGACTTCAAGATATATTGAAGGCAAAGGAACTGCATATATTGATGATTTTGAAGCGAGCAAATCAGCAATAAACTTAAAAGATGTTCAATCATGGCATCTTGCTTCAACACCTCAAAATCAAACTTCTCCTGATATGTTTCCTGAAGGAGCTCCTGGAGCAGAACTAGCTTTTAGATATAATGCTGCTCTTCTTGCATGGTACATTATTGACCCTCTATTTGTTAGAAATGACAATCTAACTCCAACACATATCAGAAACGATGAAGACCAACAATCTAACCATTTTGTAAGAGAAGTATTGGAAACCGAACTTTGGCCAAATAAAGAAAGTCCAACAGGCTTGCCTGCTCCTATTCCTGTGCTTAATATGGCTTATTATCCTAGTGAAAGAGCCCCTTATAACTATGATACTACCCCATCAGCATATAGTCAAGGTATTGGTGAAGATGGTTACCTTAACGCTCCTGAAACGAGGTGGGGTGGGATAATGAGAGGTCTTAGAAATACCGACTTCGAAGCTGCTAATATTGAATATATTGAATTTTGGATGATGGACCCCTTCGTATATGATGAAGATCATTCCGGAGGAGACTTATATTTTAACCTTGGAGACATTTCTGAAGATGTTTTGAGAGATGGAAGAAAAAGTTTCGAAAACGGACTTCCTATTGATGAAGAAGTGGTAAATGTTGATACAACTATTTGGGGTAGAGTACCAACCCAACAAGATATTACCAACGCATTTGATAACGACCCTCAATCAAGACAATACCAAGATGTTGGGTTGGATGGATTGAGTACGGAAGATGAAAGGGATTTCTTTTCCGACTTCCTTGACGTTATCGCTACAACTCATGGTGTTAACAGCCCCGCATATATTCAAGCTTATGATGATCCTTCTGCTGATAATTTCAAGTATTACAGAAGCTCTGTACACGATGCAAATGAAGCAACTATTCTTGAAAGATATAAACGATTTAATGCACCGGAAGGGAATAGTCCAACATCTGAACAATCCCCCGAAGATTATCCAACAGCTGCAACTAACAGACCAAATACTGAAGATATAAACAGAGACGGAACATTAAATGAATCTGAAAGATATTTTCAATACAGAGTTAGTCTAAGACCTGAAGATATGGTTGTCGGCGAAAATTATATTACAGATAAAAGAGAAGCATCCGTACGTTTGAAAAGTGGACAAACGGATGTAATTACCTGGTATCAATTTAAAATACCTCTGAGAGATCCCGACAGACAAGCTATTAACGGAATAGACAACTTTCAATCTATTCGTTTCATGCGAATGTTTTTTAAAAATTTTGAAGATCCAATTGTTTGTCGTTTTGCAACACTTGAACTTATAAGAGGTGACTGGAGGATATTTGACCGCTCACTGACTTCTCCGGGAGAATATGTGCCTATTGATGATGACCAGACAGCTTTTGATGTTTTTACTGTAAATATTGAAGAAAATGCGCATCGTAGTCCTATACCTTATGTTCTACCACCGGGAGTTGAAAGAGAAGTAGATTTAGGAACTACAGCATTAAAGCAAAGGAACGAACAATCTTTAGCAATGAGGGTTCAAAATCTTGATGATGGAGACGCTAGAGCTGTTTATAAAAGAGCTGACCTTGACATGCGTCAATATAGAAGAGTTAGGATGTTCGCTCACGCTGAAGCTGTTGGAAATGAAGATGAATTAAAAGATGATGACCTTACAGTTTTTATTCGTATGGGTTCTGACTTCTCCCAAAACTACTATGAATATGAAGCACCCATGAAAGCAACTCCTTGGGGGGCAAGCCACCCGGAAGATGTTTGGCCAAGAGAAAATGAATTTGATATTTATCTTGAAAAACTTCAAAATTTAAAAATTGAAAGAAATACTTTATCTCGCGAGTCAAACTCTAACGTCCATATTAACAGACCATTTACCAGAGAAGACGGTAATAATAGAATTACAATTATTGGAAATCCTACCTTAAGTGATGTAAAAGTTATAATGATTGGAGTAAGAAATCCTAAAAAAACTATGAATGACCCCAGAAATGACGGATTACCAAAATCTGCCGAAATATGGGTTAATGAGCTTAGATTGTATGAGTTTAATGATGAAAGCGGTTGGGCAGCTTCAGGTAGAATAAACACAAATTTGGCTGATTTGGGAAATCTTTCTCTGTCAGGAATGATGAGCACTCCAGGATATGGATCTATTGAGCAAAGAGTTAGTGAAAGACAAAAAGAACAATATACAACATACGATATATCAACTAATTTAGAACTAGGAAGATTCTTCCCTGAAGATATGGGATTAAGAATACCTATGCACTTTAACTACGGTCAATCTGTTAGTAATCCTCAATATAATCCCCTTAACCCTGATCTATTGTTTGAAGAAGACCTTGAATCTTATGAAACAAAAGCTGAAAGAGACTCAATAAGAGAATTAGCCCAAGACTTTGAACAACGAAAAAGCATTAATTTTACTAACGTATCTAAAAGAAGATTAGATAGAGAAACGCCTATACGACTCTGGAGTATTGATAATTTTGATTTAAGTTTTGCTTATACTGAAATATTTTTTAGAAGCCCTGATATTGAATATGATATACATAAACACTACAGAGGAAGTATAGGATATAATTACACTACATCCCCTGAGAATATAACTCCTTTCTCCGATATAGGATTCCTTAGTCATGATTTCCTAAGGCTAATAAGAGACTTTAATTTTTACTATAAACCTAAAATGCTTGGCTTTAGAACTAACATGGATAGGGGATATAATGAATCTTTAATGCGTAACAAAAGTGAACATTTTATTATTATTGAGCCAAATTATGTAAAAAGTTTTAATTGGGACAGATTCTATGATATGAGATGGGACCTCACGAGAAATTTAGAACTTGTTTATTCTGCGCAAAATAATGCAAGAGTTGATGAACCTCAGGGTCGTGTTGACAGGGGTGATGAAGATTATCACATAATTAGGGACTCTATAATGCAAAATATTAAAAACTTCGGAAGAACAACTTTCTTCAATCAAAAAGTTGACCTGTCTTATAATATACCCATAAACCGTCTTCCACTTCTTGACTGGGTAAATGCAAATGCTCGATATTCTGCAAATTACAATTGGGAGGCAGCTCCTCTATCAGCTCAACAGTTAGGAAACACTATTGAAAACTCTAACACTAAGAACCTAAATATTAACGGAAATTTAGTTAACCTTTATAACAAGATAGACTATCTTAGAGATATTAACCAAAAAGACAGATCAAGGGGGCAAAGGCAAACCCCTGCTAGAAGAAATGAGGAAGATGAAGAGGAGGAGGAAGATGAACCAACAAACTATTTCAAAGAAATAACGGATCGCACATTAAGAATTATGATGGGATTAAGAAATGTTGGAATAAATTACTCTGCAAGTCATGGAACTAGATTACCCGGATTTGAGCCTTCACCACAAATAATTGGTCAAAATTGGGATTCAGGGGCTCCGGGATTAGGTTTTATATTTGGCAGCCAAAAAGACATAAGAAGTGAAGCTGCAATGAGCGGGTGGCTCAAAATGGATACAGTATTAAATACTGCATACTTAACAAATAAAAATGAAAATATCACAGGTAGAGCAACTTTTGAGCCCCTGCCGGGATTAAGAGTTGATTTTTCTGCTATGCGCAATTCAACAAGTGGATATTCCGAATACTATGAGGCTGATTCGCAAGGAAATATAAGATCATATAGCCCCAGGGAAACCGGAAGTTATAGCATTTCCTTTTTATCTATAAGAACTATATTTGATGAAGTTGACGAAAGACGTCATACTTCAGAAAACTTTGAAAATTTTAAAGATAATCGCTATGTCATTGCGCAAAGACTTGCTGAGGAAAACCCGAATTGGGATGGATCATATTGCGATACTACAGAATTTCCCACAGGTTATGGCGCTAACTCTCAAGAAGTATTAATAAGTTCATTTATTGCAACTTATGGAGGTTATGACGCATCAAAAGACTCTCCTCTCAGCCCATTTATGAAAATTCCAATGCCAAACTGGCAAGTGACATACAGCGACCTTACTAAAATAGATTTTATTGCAAGGTACGTACGCTCCGCAACTATTACTCACGGCTACCGATCAAGTTTTAATATTGGAACTTTTCAAAGTAACCACGACTATTTTGAAATCAATGGAGCATCATCAACATTTGATGAATTTTCCGGGAACTTTATACCGGAATATGAAATTGGTCAAGTATCTATAACTGAACAATTTAATCCTCTTATTAATTTTGATTTAACATGGCAAAATAACCTGCTAACCAGATTTGAATATCGTACATCCAGAAATATTTCACTTAGCTTTGCCAATAATCAAATAACTGATGTTAATTCAAGAGAACTGATTATTGGCTCCGGATATAGATTTGAAAACCTGGCATTTACTGTTAGACAAGCAAGCGGAAGCCGACAAGTTGAGAGTGATTTAATACTTAGAATAGACTTAGCAATACGAAATAACAGAACGGTACTAAGAAAAATTAATGAAGACCAAAATACCCCATCGGCAGGACAACAGAACATGTCAATCAACTTCTCCGCGGATTATGAATTAAGCCCACAACTTAATCTCAGACTATTTTATGATCATAGAATATCTGAACCATTTATCTCTGAACAATTCCCCACATCTAATATTCATGCAGGAATTAGTTTAAGGTTTATGCTTATATAAAATGCAAAAGGAGCTGACTTTAAAAAGACAACTCCTTAGCAAAAAAATCAACTATTGTTTATTATTCTTTAGATATATATTCTTCTTTCCATTTGAGATACTCATCTTCACAATCCATCATCACATTATAATAAGAACGTGCCCAATAGTTCCTTAACCCGAATCCTCCACTTTCTCCGGACATCTTTTTCGATAATAGCACCTTCTTAGTATCAATATCAAAAAAGGTCACATACATCGTTCCAATATCTTCTGTTTTATTAAAAGTTTCAATAATAAAAACCAACCCTAATCCGCTCTTTTCAGTTTCATATTCACTTATTATTGACTGTATCGTCTCCTTAGAAATTTCATGTGTTTCAAAAGACTCAATAACTAATTCATCCGGATCAACATCAGAATTTCTTTTTGTAACAACACTCAAATCATACTCAACATTTTCTTTTCTAAAAAACTTTTTAATGTCATACTTGTTTGATTCATTAGGCACAAGACTATTCCATGAGCGAAAGAACCTTCTTACAACCTCATCCGGATCTCTAAATCCTTCAGGTCCAACCATTTTGGCATTAGAAAAGTCAAGACCAAACCATACTACTTCATTAGACTCAAAAACATCTTCTACAGATTGTGATTTTGAAATATTTGGCACTAATAACAATGCTATTAATAAAATAACTACTTTTTTAAAATACTTCATTTTTTTTAGTTTAGTTTAACAATAATAATTTTAAATAATATAACACAAAATTATATTTTTTTTACTGAACTTCAAAATAATATATCCTACTTAAAAATATAAATTAAAAGATTTTCAATGTTTTTTTTCAAAATAATTTTGTTGGACATTTTGCTTGTCAAGTAATACATTTGGACAAATGTAATCAATAACGTCCCTAATTTTTATATTTTTTGAATTACAAATCGTCCATAAGAAAACCTTCATTAGCCCTTATATATATCACTAATGAAAACCATGCTCATCTTTAAGGGAATTTTTTGTAACAAATTATATATATTTAATTAAGCAGGGTTAAAATATGCTTTTATTAAACTAAATTTCAATAAAATATGGTCATTAATATTAAATATATTATTTTTGTTTGCAACTTTAACAATCATTTTATTAAAATTAAAGCATATTATATTTATTAAATCTTATTATTCTAAAGAACATACATTATAAACAAAAATTATAACTGCTATGAAAACAATGAAAGTTATTACATTACTTTTTTTTATTTTAATATCAGGAGTTTCTGTAAATGTTTTTTCTCAGGATGTAATTATTAAGCGTGACGGCACTGAGATTGAATCTAAGGTAATTGAAATCACATCTGAAACTATTAGATATAAAAACTTTGATTTTATTGACGGTCCTACCAGAAATATATACATATCAGAAGTTTTTATGATAATTTACGAAAATGGTCAGAGAGAAATTTTCGATGAAGTTGTAGAAGAGGAAATTATTGAAGAAAAGGAACCTAAAGTTGAAGAAGAGGAAGAAAAAATTATAGAAGAGAAAGAAATTATTGAAGAGGAAGAAGAAAAAGAAGAAGTTGTTGAGGATTACAGCTATGATGATGCAGTTACAGTTTCTCCTTCTCCTGCAACATATGCAGCAAACTATTTTATGCTAGCTACAGGATTTGGCACAAGTTATGGTGGCGGGGTTGGTTTAAGGATGCAGTTTAGAGTTGGTGGCAATGTAGGATTTGGCTTTCATATGGGTGGCGGATATAATGTTGTTGAAGACTCATTTGGAGCTTCTGCAGGATTAAAATTCTTTCCTTTCAGAGGGTTTTATTTGATTAATACTCAATTTGGGATAGTTGGAAGAGAAAGAGCTTTCGGCTCAATAGAAGAAACTATTCTTCTTGGTCCTTCTGCTATGATTGGAGGAGACTGGAACTGGGGAAGAAGTGTAGGTTTTGGATTTAATGCTGCTGTTGGAGCCACATACATTTTAAATACTGAACAAACACAAAATATCAGGCCGGCTTTCGATATTGGGTTTGTTATAAGATTTTAAACCATCCTTAAAAAATAAAGTTTTGCTATTTAATTAAACACTAGCTTTTATTAAAGCAAGTGTTATAATTTATTTTATTAAATACTTTATTATTTTTGTAGTTAACTTTATAACTATTAACATTTATTTTATCAATGTCTTTAACCGTTTATAAATCATCTGCAGGAAGTGGAAAAACTTATACCTTAGTAAAAGAATATTTGAAGCTTGTATTGCCAAAACCTGTCCTTGCTGGCAATATTCTTGCCATTACATTTACAAATGCTGCCTCTAACGAAATGAAAGAACGGATTATTAAAGCATTAGCTGAAATAAAAGAATTAAAAAAGAATAATAACAACAATAGCAAATTAAAAAAAACAAAACAGTTTATTAAAGAAATATCCGAAGAAGTTAATATTGATGAAAAAAAATTGATAGAAAACTCCGAAAAAGCGCTTTTTCACATCCTTCATAATTATAACGACTTTAATATAAGCACTATAGACAGCTTTACCAATAAAATCCTGCGATCTTTCGCCTTCGACCTGAAAATTCCCGTAAATTTTGATGTGGAGTTTGATACCAACCAAACAATAGAACAAGCCGCCGAAATTTTAATAAGCTACGCCGGGACAAAAAACAGTAACGATCTTACTGACTTGCTAATCAGGTTTATCGAATCACGAACCGATGAAGAACGTAGCTTTACAATTGAACGCGAAATTGTAAATATGGCAAAAAAAATGCTTAACGAAGAAAGTATTAGCTTCGTTAATAAACTCAAAGAAAAAAATATTGGCGACTTTGTTATTGCTCAAAAAAATATTAAAAAAGAAGTTGACAACTTCAAGGGAACTATCAAAAGTATCGGTGAAGAAGCCATAAAAAAAATTAAAATCGCCGGAATAGAAGTAAAATCTTTATACCAAAGCAATAAGGGTATATATTCATTCTTTAATAAACTTACCAAAGATGAGATTGAGGATAGTGTAAAGATAACTAAAGAAATTGATGAAAACGGCAAAAATGTTAAATACAATGCAACTCCAAACAAATATGTTAACCAGTTTTTATATGAGGAAAAACTGTATGGAGGTAGTGCCTCTCAGGAACAAAAAGAAGCTATAGACAAAATCTTCCCTGACCTTAAAGAATTAGCTGAAAAAGCTATTAAACTTTTTGAAGAAAGTTTGGACAAATATATTTTACTTAAAAATATTAATAATAATATCTTTCCTCTTGCTCTTATAAATGAAATGGGAAAAATAATGGATAATATCCGAAAGGAAGAAAGCATACTTTTCATATCGGATTTTAATCTTAAAATTTCCGATTTTATTGCTAAAGAACCAATACCATATATCTACGAACGGGTTGGTGAAAAGTATCAAAACTTTATGATTGATGAATTTCAAGATACCTCTGTACTTCAATGGCAAAACTTGCTCCCGCTTTTAGAAAACAGTCTTGCTAATGGCAATTTTTCACTACTTGTAGGAGATGCAAAACAGTCTATTTACAGATGGCGAGGAGGGGATGCAAGGCAATTTGTCGAATTACCAAAGCTTACTGACAAGATTTATTCAGCAAACAAACAACAAATTGAAAATATCTTAAAAGCTAACTACAAACAATTCCCGGAAAGTGATGAAGACAAAACAACCAACTACAGGTCGAGTGAAAATATCGTAAATTTTAATAACAGCTTTTTTGATTTTGTAAAAATGAATATGCCTGACCTTATCAAAAATGTTTACAAAGGACATGAACAAAAAGTTTTTAATAAAGATGGAAAAGGGAAAGTTGATATTTCATTTATAGAGTATACAAAAGGGGAAAAAGAAACGTATTACAATAATACTGTTGAAAAAGTTTATGAAATAATTGCCAAACTTGAAAAAGGGAAATATAATTACAAAGATATTGCAATTTTATGTAGAAAAAGAGAAGAAGCAGCTGCCGTTGCACAACACCTTGCAGGAAAAGGACTGCAGGTTGTTTCTGCTGACTCCCTCCTACTTAGTAGTTCTAAGGAAATTAATTTCTTAATTTCTTTCTTGAAAGTAATCAATAATAAAAATGACAGTATTGCTTTAGCAGAATGTTTAAAATATCTCATTAATGAAAACTTAATAACTCAGCCAAATAATCTTCATTTATGTTTAAAGGAAGTTTTTTCTAATAATGATTCTGAAACAATCTTTGACAGATTTGATAACCTTTTGATTAATAACAGTATTGATATATCCGAGTGTTTAAAGCATTCGAATACAATATATGAATTGCTGGAGAATATTGTAAGGGTGTTTTTTAAATCTAATAAAAAAATTAACCCTTACATTACTTTTTTCTTCGACTTCGTTTATGATTACCAGCTTAAAAGACAAAGCTATATAAATGATTTTTTAAAACTCTGGGAAGATAAGAAAAATGAGCTTTCAATTGTTGTTCCTGATAAGCTTAATGCAGTTAAAGTAATTACCATACACAAATCAAAAGGTCTTCAGTTCCCTGTAGTTATTTTTCCTTTTGCTAATGAAAAAGCAAAATCAAATATTAATGATGGATTTTGGATCAGTAATAAAGACAAAGGGTTTTCTAAAATAAATAATTATGACCTTGATGTTGCATACCTTTCAACAAGAAAAAATTTACAACAAACATCATATAGCGAAATTTACGAAGACGAATCTCAAAGTTTGTATATGGATATGGTTAACAACACCTATGTTGCACTAACTCGGGCGGAAGAAAGGTTATATATTTTGCCAAGAAAACCAGAGGCTAAAAAAAGTATCTCAAATGATAGCGTACACAATATTATTTGCAATTATTTGAAAAACAAAGACTTATGGATGGATGACAAGTCGGATTACTCTTTCCCTGATAAAGAAATAAAAGAAGAGCAGGACCGCAAATCATTAAAAAATGAAGAGGAAGACAGCGGTGAAGAGTGGCTCAAGGAATATATAAACAATCAACGCGAAACAATTATTTCAGCAAGAATTCCTGACCAGCCTTATGAGTATGATAAAATTCAGAAGTTGACCAGAGGGAAAGCTGTGCATAAAGCAATGGAACAAATTCATTCGGAAGAAGACCTGCCTTTTGTTATAAATCAACTTCTGCACGAGGGCTTTATAAAAGAAAAAGAAACACTTGAAGATAATATAAAATCGCTTATTAATAACCCATTGATACAACCTTTTTTTTCTAAAAAATATTACAAAAAAACCGAGCCGGGAATATTTGACAGCAAGGGAGATTTTTACAGACCTGACATGATAGCTTTTAACAATGAAGAAACAGCTGTTATAGATTATAAAACAGGCAATCGCAGCAACAAATATCAAAAACAAATAAAAAAATATGCTGAATTATTAAAAGAAATGAACTATAAAAACATAAAAATGTTTATTATTTATATAGATATGAATGAAATTGATGAAGTTTTTTAAACAAGTAGATTTAAAAAAATAAAGTTTGTATAAATTCTTCAAAAATTATAATAATTTCTAAAAAACTACGTGAAATATTTGTTAAATAATTAAGATATCAGATTGGCATTATAATTAAATCCGCCTTTTAATTTCAATAAAAAATATAAATGTTTAAAAATTTACATAGTTATGATAAGTAAAAAAAGATCTTTTTTAAGTACTTTATTATTATTCTTTGTTTTCAGTATTTTTTCTCAAATTCAAAATCCGGTAAATTGGGATTTTTCAAAAGAACAAATTGATAAAAATAAATTCGAACTTATTTTTGAAGCAGAAATTCAAGCCGATTGGCTGATTTATGGTGTTGATTTTGATCCCGGAGGACCTATTCCCACAAATATTGTTTTAGAAGAAAACCCTCACTATACTAAAAAAGGAGATTTAAATTACCCTGAAGCAAAGATATATCATGACCCGCATTTTGATATGGAAATTCCTGTGTACTCCGAGAATGTAAAACTTACGCAGCTTATTAAAGTCTTAACAGATGATTTTTTTGAAATTAAAGGAGAATTAGTTTATATGGCATGTGATGATGTTTCATGCTTGCCTCCGGATTACATTGATTTTGTTTTTAAAATAAATGAAGATATATCTACTGAAAAAATAGCCGGTACCGATAAGCAGGATGCTGAATCATCAGAGATAACACCGAAATTTGATATAGAAATTGATGAAGAAAAAGACACTGACAAAAAAGAGGCATATTATGAGCCCGTTGATGTTAAAGAAGAACGATCTATTTGGTGGAATTTTATACTTGGATTAATGGGAGGAGTGTTAGCACTTCTCACACCATGTGTTTTCCCATTAATTCCATTAACTGTTAGTTTTTTTATTAAAAATTCAAAGAATAGAAGAAAAGCACTAAGAGATGCCTTAATATATGGGCTATCAATAATCTTTGTATATGTTGTTATAGGGATAGCCGTTTCAATAATTTTTGGAGCTGACAGGCTTAATGCATTAGCTACAAGCCCCGGGTTCAATATTTTCTTTTTTGCTTTACTTGTATTTTTTGCTATTTCATTTTTTGGAGCTTTTGAACTACGTTTGCCTACAAGTTGGAGTAATAAGCTTGACAGCAAAGTTGATAAAACAGGTGGAGTAATAGGCGTTTTTCTTATGGGTTTGATATTTGTTCTTGTATCATTTTCCTGTACAGGACCAATAGTTGGAACATTGCTGGTAGAGGCAGCTATGAGTTTTAATATCCTCGCTCCGGTTTTAGGGATGGCAGGATTTTCAATAGCACTTGCTATTCCTTTTACTTTATTTGCAATTTTCCCTGCAGCACTCAATTCTTTACCAAAATCAGGTGGATGGATGAATGCCATAAAAGTAGTTTTAGGATTTATTGTTCTTGCATTCTCACTTAAATTTTTATCAACAGCGGATACTGTTGGTCAGTGGAATTTATTCAGCCGGGAAGGTTTTATAGTTATCTGGATAGCTATTTTCTCATTAATGGGGCTGTATTTGATTGGTGTTATAAGATTTGCAAATGACAGCAAGCAAGAGTTTTTATCAATCCCGCGATTGTTTCTTTCTATTGGCACCTTTGCTTTTGTTTTTTATTTATTACCCGGACTTTGGGGAGCTCCTCTAACAACAGTAAGCCCTTTTCTGCCTCCATTAACAAAACAAAGTTTTGATATTTCACAAAAACATATACCCGGTCATATACAAGAAACAGGAATAGTTTATGAGGGAGAAAGTGTTAAAGAAGGACCTCACGGGCTAAAGGCATTTACAGATTATGAAGAAGGATTATCTTTTGCAAAAAAGAAAAACAAGCCAGTTTTTGTAGATTTTACAGGATTAGCATGTGCTAATTGCCGTAGAATGGAATCAATAGTTTGGTCTGATCCAAGAGTCTTAGAAAGATTAAAAAATAATTTTGTAAAAATATCTTTGTATGTTGATGACCGAACTGAACTGCCTGAGCAAGAGCAATTTGTGTCAGACGCTATGGGTAGAGAAAGAACCATCAGAACTGTAGGTCAAAAATGGAGCGTTTTTCAAGCAGAAAGATTTCAAATCAATACTCAACCATTTTATGTGATTATGGATAGCGATGAAAATATTTTAGTTGAACCACGCGGATATAACAGCAATATTAATGAATATATTGAGTTTTTAGATAAAGGATATGAAAATTTTAAAAATTCAAACCTATGACTATTAAAGAATTAATTGCTATATTCAATGATACAGCATCTTTTTCTATGCAGGAAGATTATGATAATAGTGGACTTCTAGTTGGAGATTCATCCAACGAGATAAAAAAAGCTCTTATCACTTTAGATATAACAGAATCTGTAATGGATGAAGCTATTAACAAGAACTGTAATTTAATTATATCCCATCATCCTTTAATATTCAAAGGATTAAAAAAAATAACAGGAAAAACCCAAACTGAAAATATTCTTATTAAAGCAATAAAAAACGATATTTCAATAATTTCATTACATACAAATCTTGATAATATATCTGAGGGAGTTAATAAAAAGATTTGCGAAAAGATAGGTCTAAAAAACACGAAAATTTTAGATAAGAAAAAAGGCTTATTAAAAAAACTTGTTGTATTTTGCCCTGTTGATCACGCAAACAATGTCAGAATGGCTATTTTTAAAGCCGGAGGCGGAAAAATTGGAGATTATGATTGGTGTAGTTATAATATTGAGGGGGAAGGAAGCTTTAGAGCCGGAGAAGGAGCAAATCCATTTGTCGGGAATGTTAAGGAACTTCATTTTGAAAAAGAAATCAGGATAGAAACCATTTATCCTTCATATATTGAAGAGCAAATAATCAAGTCAATGATTGAAGCCCACCCTTATGAAGAAGTTGCTTACGACATTTACCCTCTTGATAACTATTTTGATAAAATCGGCTCAGGGATGATTGGGCAGCTTGAAAAAGCAATTAATCCTGAAGAACTTTTAAAATTACTTGAAAAACAATTCAAGACAGGCATAATCAGACACTCAAATATTCACAAAGATGAAATAAAAACAATAGCTGTTTGTGGCGGGTCAGGAAGTTTTTTGATAAATAAAGCTATTCAAGAGAATGCAGACGCATTTATAACAGCTGATATAAAATATCATCAGTTTTTAGATGCAGAAAATAAAATAATTTTAGCAGACATAGGACATTATGAGAGTGAACAATTTACAAAAGAATTAATATATGAAATTATTAGCAAAAAAAATATTAACTTTGCAGTTCAAGTTTCAGAAATTAATTCTAACCCTGTAAATTATTTTCGAACACAATAAATTTTATAACAGATATAGATATGGCAAAAACTTCAGCAAAAAAGAGTTCTAAAACAACCAAAGAGAAAGCTGCTTCAAAAACTACAAAAGCTGCTAAAGCTACTAAAACAGCTAAAAAAACAACTAAAAGTGCTGATAATTCTAAAATTGTTAATCCTAATACCGGAGAAACTTTTTCAAAAGATAGTATTGAAGGAATTACTCAAAGAAAGTTGTTAGCATTATATACATTACAACAAATAGATACTCAAATTGATAAGATTAAAATAATGCGAGGTGAATTACCTTTAGAAGTTCAGGATCTGGAAGACGAAACAAAAGGCTTGGAAACTCGCAGAAACAAATACTTGCAGGAAATTGAAGATTTTGAAAAAGACATTTCTAACAGAAAAATTGGCATAAAAGAAAGTCATGACTTGATAAAAAAGTACGAAGAACAGCAAATGAATGTTAGAAACAACCGTGAGTACGATTCTCTATCTAAAGAAATTGAATATCAAAGTTTAGAAATTGAATTGAATGAAAAGAAGATTAAAGAGTTGGAATCGGCTATTGAAAAACATCAGGAAAAAATTAAAAACTCATCAGAAAAATTTGAAGAGTTAAAGGGAGATTTAGAGGTAAAGAAAAATGAGCTTGATAATATTATTGCTGAGACAAAAAAAGAAGAAGACGAGTTAATTGAAAAGTCAAAAGAACAAAAAAATAATATAGAAGAACGCCTTCTTAACGCTTATAAAAGAATTAGAGAAAACGCAAAAAATGGTCTTGCCGTAGTACCTGTTGAAAGAGATGCTTGCGGAGGTTGTTTTAATAAAATACCTCCTCAAAGGCAACTTGATATTAGAATGTACAAAAAAATTAACGTTTGTGAATATTGTGGCAGAATTTTAGTAGACGACAAAATTGCTGAAAGCGTTAATTTCAAAGAAGTTGTATAGAGACTCCAATAATTTATTAGTGTTGCTTTTTTAATATGACTGATTTTACTCATTTACATGTTCACACCCAGTTTTCTATACTTGACGGGATTGCTTCTATTGATGCTTTAATAGATAAAGCTCTAAAATCCGGCATGGATGCCTTGGCTATTACTGACCATGGAAGCATGTGCGGAGCTTTGTCGTTTTTTAAAGAAGCAAAAAAAAAAGGTATAAAACCAATAATTGGTTGTGAGGTTTATGTAGCAGAAGGTCATCGAACTGAAAAAAAAGGCTCAGAAGACAGAAGCGGATTTCATCTCGTTCTACTTGCAAAAAATTATGAAGGTTATAAAAATCTTTCAAAGCTTAGCTCTTTAGGATTCCTTGAGGGTTTTTATTATACTCCGCGAGTAGATAAAGAGCTTTTGAGAAAATACAGTGAAGGTCTAATAGCATTGTCCGCTTGTCTTGGTGGCGAAATCTCACAAACCATTATTAATAAAGATATAGAAGAAGCACAAAAAGTTACTGAAGAATATATTGAAATTTTTGGTGATAATTTTTATCTTGAATTGCAAAAACATGGATTACCGGAACAAGAACCTGTTAATTCTGCACTTTTAAAACTTGCCGAAAAAAATAATCTTAAAGTAGTAGCCACTAATGATTGCCATTTTATTAATGCTGAAGATTCAAGAGCACACGATATCCTAATATGCCTTCAAACAGGCAAAGACCTTGATGATGAAAATCGCATGAAATATACAGGTGAAGAGTATCTGAAAACACCTGAAGAAATGGCTGAACTTTTTAAAGATATTCCTGAAGCTATTACAAATACCAGAGAGGTCGTTAATAAAATTGAAGATTTTGATATATTAGCAAATAAGATATACTTGCCGGAGTTCCCTTTACCACAAGGGTTCAGTACTGAAGATGAATATCTGCGACATTTAACTTATGAAGGAGCAAAAAAACTATACAAAAAAATAACCCCGCAAATAGAAGAAAGGTTAGACAAGGAATTAGATGTTATTTCAAACATGGGTTATCCGGGATATTTTTTGATAGTTGAAGATTTGGTACGGGAAGCTAAGAAAAACGGTGTTGCTGTTGGTCCGGGAAGAGGAAGTGCAGCAGGTTCTGCCGTTGCTTATTGCACAGGAATAACTGCTATTGACCCTATAAAATATAACCTGCTATTTGAAAGATTTTTAAACCCGGAAAGAATTTCCATGCCTGATATTGATATTGACTTTGATGATGAAGGCAGGGAAAAAGTATTTAATTATGTAGTAAGCAAATATGGTTCTGAAAAAGTAGCACAAATAGTTACTTTTGGAACTATGGCAGCCCGTTCTGCTATAAGGGATGTTGCTAGAGTATTGAAGCTACCTTTGCCGGAAGCAGATAGGTTGGCAAAATTGGTGCCTGAAAGACAAGACATTAAATTAGCTAAAGCATATAAAGATGTTCCGGAATTAGGAAAAGAAACAAAAAGCGACAATCCCTTAATAAAAGACACATTACAGAACGCATTAGTCCTTGAAGGCGTAAACAGGCACACCGGTGTTCATGCCTGCGGTGTTATCATTGGCCCAAGCAGTCTTATAGATTGCGTACCTTTAAGTACTTCAAAATATGCAGAATTGCCCGTTACTCAATACGATGGCGATTATGTTGAATCGGCAGGCATGTTAAAAATGGATTTTTTAGGACTTAAGACTCTTTCAATAATTAAAGATGCTGTTAAAAATATTAGTTTAAGGCATAATATTGAAATTGACATTGATAATATCCCTTTAGATGATGCAAAAGCTTTTGAGCTATACCAGAAAGGAGAAACCATAGGCACTTTTCAGTTTGAATCAGAAGGTATGCGAAGTTATTTAAAGGATTTAAAGCCAACAAACATTGAAGATTTGATAGCAATGAATGCTTTATACAGGCCTGGGCCTATGGAATTTATCCCTACTTTTATAAAGCGAAAACAAGGTATTGACACTATTGAGTATCCCCACCCCTGGCTTGAAGAAATACTTAAGCCTACTTATGGGATTATGGTTTATCAGGAGCAGATAATGCAAGCTGCACAAATAATGGCCGGCTTTTCACTTGGAGCTGCCGACATTCTTAGGCGAGCAATGGGTAAAAAGAAAGCTGCTGAGATGGAAGAGCAAAAATCTGTGTTTGTTGAAGGTGCAATTAAAAAAGGTATAGAAAAGAAAAAAGCTGAGAGCATTTTCAGTATAATGGAAGAATTTGCCAATTATGGTTTTAACAGAAGTCATTCAGCTGCATATTCTGTATTAGCTTATAAAACAGCATATTTAAAATCGCACTACAAGCCTGAATATATGGCTGCCGTTCTTACACATAACTTCAAAGACATAAAAAAGATAACCTATTTTATGGAAGAGTGTAACCGGCAAAAAATCCCGGTTTTAGGCCCAGATGTCAATGAAAGTTTGTTTAACTTTGTGGTAAATGATAAAGGGGAGATACGTTTTGGATTAGGAGCTATAAAAGGCGTTGGAGAAGGAGCCGTTGAAAGCATTGTTAATGAAAGGTTGGAAAATGGTCAATATAAAGACTTTTTTGATTTTATAAAAAGAGTGAACGTTAGAGCAGTTAACAAAAGAGTGCTGGAATCACTTTGTATGGCAGGAGCCTTTGATTGCTTTGAAGGAGCTCATAGAGCTCAATATTTTTGCTCATTGGAAAACGAAGAAACAACCTTTATTGATAAAGCTATAAAGCATGCTCAACATGTTAAAAGTCGCGAAAATCAATCACAAATGAATTTATTTGGTGATAGCGAAGAAATTAATATTCCTGACCCTGAATTTCCACAATGCTCAGAATGGTCAAAACTAGAACTTCTTAAAAAAGAAAAAGATGTTGCAGGAATGTATATCTCAGGACATCCGCTTGATGATTACAAATTAATTATTGACAATTTCTGCAACTGTAATGTTTCCGAACTTAAAGACTTGGAAAAAATCAAAGAAAAAGAAATTTCTTTTGCAGGAATAGTAACCTCTGCAGCACATAAAACAACCAAAAATAATAAGCCATACGGAGCATTTTTTATCGAAGATTATTCTGATTCGATTAGATTATTTTTATTCTCAGAAGACTACCTTAAACATAAAAATTATTTAAATGACTACAGCTTTCTTTTTATAAAAGCAAGAATTCAGAACAGGTTTAAATCAGAAGCACTAGAAGTTAAGGTTAAAAGTGTCGATCTTTTAAGCAACGTCGCTGAAAAATATATTGAACAATTATTATTATATGTGCCTGTTAACGATGTAGATGAAAATTTTATTAACACAATAGATTCTCTTATGGATAAACATAAAGGCAAAACCAAGCTAAAGCTTTGCTTTAAGGATAAAGTGGACAATTATTCTGTAGAGATGAATTCCAAAAAATCAAAAATTGACCCCGTTAACTTTATAAAGGAATTAAAAAATGAATACGATTTTAATTTTTCTTTAAAATAACACAACCATTTTTTTGCAAATTAATTAAAAATCAAAACTTCATGGAAATTCAACAAATCCTTTTTTATGTTATTATTTTGATAATTGTTTTTGACTTTGTTTTTGACAGAGTTATGGATTATCTTAATTCTACAAGATGGAGCAACAAATTACCGGAAGAACTTAAGGGAATTTATAATGAAGACAAATATCGAAAATCACAGAATTACTCAAAAGAAAACATGAAATTTGGTTTGATTACAAGTTCTTTATCTTTTATAGCAATATTACTGATACTGTTTTTTCAAGGTTTTGCTTTTCTTGATGAATGGATAAGACAATATACTGAACATGCCATATTAATGGCTATATTATTTTTTGGGATAATTGGGTTTTTATCTGATATTCTTGGAACACCTTTTGATATATATCATACTTTTGTTATTGAAGAAAAATATGGCTTTAACCAAACAACCCCTAAAACATATATATCAGACAAACTAAAAGGGTACATGCTTTCGCTAATAATAGGAGGCGGGATACTTGCAGCTTTTGTTTGGTTTTATGAAATTGCCGGGTCATTATTTTGGCTATATGCATGGGCTTTCATTACAGGATTCTCCATTTTTATGTCAATGTTTTATTCCACTTTGATAGTCCCTTTATTTAATAAACAAAAACCTCTTGAAGAAGGAGAGTTGAGAAATGCAATAGAAAAATTTGCAGAAAAAGCGGGGTTTCGATTAAAAAATATATATGTGATAGATGGTTCTAAGCGCAGTAAAAAAGCCAATGCATATTTCAGCGGATTAGGAGCAAAAAAAAGGATAGTACTTTATGACACTTTAATTAATGATCATAGCACCGATGAACTAGTTGGAATACTTGCTCATGAAATCGGTCACTATAAAAAGAAACATACATTAAAATCAATAATACTATCAACAATAAATACAGGAATAATGCTTTATATCCTGTCAATTTTTATTGATAACCCGGTTTTGTCAGCAGCTTTAGGTGTTGAAAATCCTAGTTTTCATATTGGAATATTAGCTTTTGGCTTATTATACTCGCCAATATCAACTATTTTAGGAATAGCCGGCAATGTTTTATCAAGGCATTATGAATATGAGGCTGATAGGTTTGCTGCAGAAAAATTTGACCCCAAACCATTACAAGAAGCACTGAAGAAATTGTCAGTTAACCATTTAAGTAATTTAAGACCACACCCGGCTTATGTTTTTGTTAATTATTCTCATCCTCCTATTTTAAAAAGACTTGAACATATGAAATCTTATGAGGATAATTAAACAAGTAGTATAACTTAAAAACAACTTATATATAAATATCTTAATACAAAAAAAATAATTAAATTTGTATTAAATATCAGCAAAAAATGACCAAGTACTATAAATCATTAATTTACAGTTTATTTATATTAACTCTGTTTGTTTTAGCATGTCAAAAAGACGAAACAACTGTTGATGAAGAACTTTATCATGAATACTTTCCGGTAAACGTTGGACATTCTGTTATTTATGAAGTTGATTCTATAGTTCATGATGATTTTACAGGTACTGTTGATACTTTTTATTATCAAATAAAAGAATATTTCGAAAGTACATTTATAGATGATTCCGGAAAAGAAACCATCCGTCTTGAAAGATATATTCGCAATGACGAAAATGAGGACTGGGATATTAAAAACGTATGGATGGCAAGACGAATAACCTCACGTGCAGAAAAAGTAGAAGAGAATATTAGATATATAAAATTAGCCTTCCCTTTAAGAATTAACAAAAGATGGAATGGGAATGCCTATAATTTTAAAGAAGAGCAAACATATACTATAACTGATCTGCACCACTCCTATTCAATAAATGATTTGAATTTTGATTCTGTAGCCACAGTATTGCAAAAAGATGAAAAAACATTAATAAGCGAAAAATATCAAACCGAAAAATATGCAAAAAATATAGGTCTAATATATAAGGAATATATTGATTTAAAAAAAGATGTTGATGGTTCAATCATTAGCGGTATAGACTACAGGTATAAAGTTATTGATTATAAAACTCACGACAACTAAAAAACTATTCGTTATTTTCTTTCCTTTCAAGTAAAGCAACATTTTCCACATGCTGAGTATGAGGGAACATATCAACGGGGTTTGTTGACACAACTTTAAAAACATCAGACATTAAATCAATATCCCTTGCTTGTGTTGCCGGGTTACAACTTATATAAACAATTTTTCTTGTGCCGCACTTCTTTAATTGTTCAATTACTTTTGAATGCATTCCTGCTCGTGGTGGGTCTGTTATTACAACATCCGGTCTTCCGTATTCTTCAAATAGTTTTTCATTAAGAACTTCAGCCATATCACCTGAAACAAAAAAAGTATTATCAATATTATTGACTTTAGAGTTTTCCCTTGCATCTATCACAGCATCTTCGATATACTCAATTCCAATTACTTTTTTTGATTTTCTTGCAACATAATTTGCTATTGTTCCAGTACCTGTATAAAGGTCATAAACAACCTGGCTTCCATCCAAATCTGCATATTCTGCGGCAATTTTATATAAATTTTTTGCCTGATGACTATTTGTTTGAAAAAAAGATTTAGGTCCTATTTTAAAACTCAAATTATCTATATCTTCTTTCAAATAAGGATCTCCTTTATATAAAACAGGTTGTAAATAATCAATAGAGTCATTCTTTTTTGCATTTATCATATAATACAAGGATTTTATTTGCGGGAAACTTTTTTTTAGATAATCTAAAATTGAAAAAATAGCTTTTTCATCTTTTTCAGATACTATCAAAATTATCATAAAATCACCTGCTAAATTATTTTTTATTATGACATTCCGCAAAAACCCAACTTTTTCTCTAATATTAAAAAAACTATATCCTTTGCTAATAACAAAACTTCTGATTGCATTGCGTATTTCATTGGAAGGTTCTTGTTGTAGCCAACATTTATTTATATTGATAATTTTATCAAAAAATCCGGGAACATGAAAACCTAACGCTTCGAGATCTTCAATCTTTTCATTTTGTAAAATCTCATTTTCACTCAACCACCTTTTGTTTGAAAAAGAGAACTCCAGTTTGTTTCTGTAGAATTCAATTTTTGGTGATTCAATTATCGGATCTGTTTTAAACTGATATGAAATCTTTCCTATTCTTTGAAAATTGTCAATTACCTGCTGTTGTTTAAATTTAACTTGTTCCTTATAATCAATATGCTGCCACTTGCATCCTCCACATATTCCGAAATGTTCACAAAATGGGTCTGTTCTTATATTTGATCTTTCATGAAAAGAAATAATTCTTCCCTCAAGAAAATTTTTCTTGTGCTTTACAATCCTGGCATCAACAACATCTCCGGGAGCTCCAAAAGGGATAAATAAGATCATCTCCTCTATTTTAGCTATAGCTTTCCCTTCTGCTCCAATATCTATAATTTTTATTTTTTCAAAAATTTGACCTGTTAATCTGTTTTTTCTGCTCACCTTTATGGATTTTTTGAGCAAAGATAATAAATAACAATGTTTATAATAACATTATTATTGTTGAATAAACTTTTGCAGGTATTTTAAATCCGGCAATAAAAAAATATCCCCGAATAACTCAATAAATTATTCGGGGATAAAAATCTAATTAAAATAAACAATTAATGACGCAAAATCTGTATTCTCTTTGTTTCAACCGCATTCAATGTATGTATTTGGATAAAATACACTCCTGAGTTCAAATAGCTTACATCAAGTTCAACATCATTATCATTAACCGTTTTATCAATCAATAATTGTCCACTGATATTATATAATTTAACAGCTTCAATTATTTGATGTGATGAAACTTTTAAAAAGTCTCTTGCAGGTATTGGGAAGAGGGTAATATAAGAATCAAATTCTTCTATCCCGCTTTCAATGGAGAATTCAACTGTATAATTAATTTCTGTTTCCCCATCTTCTGCTGTAACTAAAACGGTTGCTGTTCCTGGTATTTCTGTTGCTTGAGTTATATCAACTGAAGCGTTATCATCATTAGCTTCTGCACCAACAACAGGAATATCCGTAGTGCCATAAGGCAACTCAACTGAATAGCTAAGAACATTAGGATCAAAACCATCAACAGTTGTACCATCAACAGTCAAATCTGCAAGGGTAGCATCATCACTTGGTTCTGGGTCTGCTATTATAAATTCAACAGTATAGGTGTTCTGAGTCACATCATCTCCTGCAGTAACTTCAACTGAAGCTGTTCCCGGCAGTTCTGAAGCTTGCTCTATTTCAACATCTGCTTCTGCGCTATTAGCTGTTGCTCCTACAACAGGTATATCTGTAGTACCATAAGGCAGCTCAACAATATAATCAAGTACCGCAGGGTCAAAGCCCTCAACAGTTGTACCATCAACAGTTAAATCAGATAAAGTTGCATCATTAAACGGATTAATCATAGTAGTAAATATCAAAACCAAATCCTCTTCCATAATGATAAAATCTAACTCAGCATCCGCAACCGCATAATCAGGGATAGTTAAAGTATATTCCGTTTCATATTCAAGAGGATGATTAAGCTCAATGTATAGTACATTTCCATCTGTAATTGAAATATCCTCATATCCCAGCGGATTAGATTCTTCATCCTCAAATGTAATATCACCAAATCCCATATCAATAATATTTCTTTCAAAAGTTATGCTGATATTAGTTGTAATAGAAACATTTGTTTCTTCATGTACAGGGTCTGTTTCTATGACTTCAACAAACACATTCGGGTCTTTATCTAATTCTATATAGAAATTATTATCAAAAACTTCTTCAACAGTTATAGGATAATCCATTTCAGCAATATACCCAAAAGCCGTAATGTCCAGAGTATAGTCTCCCGATGGCAATGATATATCAATGAGTCCGTTGATATCAGTATAGAATGTTTCACCGGTTTCCTGAATATAAACTTCAGCATTTTCTATTCCCGTATCTGTTTCGCTGTCACGTACCCTGATACTCACGTACCATGTTGGATTAATTATTTCAATAGTAAACTCTGAATCATCTCCTGCATCAAACTCAATATAACCCGTTATAATAAAACTTCCATCTTTCAAGAAACCACTATTTGATTTTTCAGAAGGAGGATACATCGTAAGTTCAGCTGTTTCTCCATCAATATCCTCAATATCGAAGGTAAAATCCACTCTTTCTTCCCCTACAAATACATATATAGCTTCGACATCAGAAGCGTCATACCAAGTAATAACTGTTTCAATTTCTTCTACATCATCAAAATCATCATACTCAAAATAGTCGGGGTCAATTGATGCATGTTCAAAATCACGGAAATTAGCTGTTAAGTTTACCTCATCATCAGGCATCAAGAAAGAATATGGGTTATCCGTTTCATCTAAAATACCATCATCAGTCCAGTTAACAAAAACATATCCTTCATTTTCAAAAGCTTCAACAGATACATTTTGTCCTTCTTCATAATTTCCTTGCCCTGTTGTATATCCGGCTCCCTCAGGATCTATATCAATACTAACGCTATAAAGATCTGTTGTTTCATCAACAAATATTGCAGTAAGCGTAACATCTTCCGCAGGCATTGTGTAAAGGAAAGATTCGTTGCCGTAGATATTGGCACCGTCTTTTTCCCAGTTTGCAAACTGCCATCCGCTTTCTGCCGTAGCAAGTAAATCTAACTGAGTTCCTGCAGCAAAAGGACCATCACCGGTTAAGTTTTCAGCAGTACCTGCACCAATAGGATCAACTTCAAGAGCTAACTCATACAAGTTTTGTAAAACGGTATATCTGCTAAACCCATCAACTTCAAAAGTTAGAGTTCCATTAGATTTTTCAGCTGTTGAATTTGCAGTAGGATCAATATTTGAATCGTAATTTGCCGGTGTTAGAAAATCAGTATGATATATTTTGAAATAATCATAATCTACATCATACAAAGTAACTAAAGCACTTCTGTCATGTAAGAAATTCAGTGCATCAGTATATACTTCAGCATAATATTCTTCATCAGATTCAATTATCACATAACTTTGGAAATTTTGCAAATACATAAATCTGCTCATAATATCTAATCCCGGCTCATAAGTTATCATACCTTCTCCTGCTTTAATAAAGCTAATTGATTGCTCAGTATCATATAAGTTATCAAATTCGCTTAAGCGAGGACTTTCAACAATGTCACCATCAGGAATATTAACACCAACAAAAGCAATACCAAAAAGTGAACCGCTACCCGGATCAAAATGAGAAGTACTATGAACCATTATGGGGTCTTCTCCGGTTGGATCTACTATATAAAAATCAAAACTGATTACTCCAAGATTTGTAACATCTCCTACTGTTCCAAATACGCGAAATCTTCTGTCGTTAATCGGAGTTACATTTATATCAGGGATTACTGTTTCCGGGACAAACGTTTCCTCGTCTATCATAACATATTGATCAACTGAAAATGTCATTCCTTCAAGTATCGAAGGCAAATCAGGAATAAAAAACTCTACCTCAAAATAATCGCCTTCATGGTAAACAAAGTCAATATTTCCATCAAGCATTTCAATAGAGAAAAACTCCTCTTCTTCAGTTGTAAAAGTAAGAACAAAATCATTTTCCATGACAATATCCTCAATTTCAGCATCTCTAACTGCACCTTCAGGGATAGTTAAAGTATATTCTGTTTCATATTCAAGCAGATCATAAACATTAATATTTAATACATTCCCCTCAGTTATGTAAATATCATTAAATCCAATATTTGTGGAATGTTCATCTATAAATGTTATTTCTCCAAATCCGAATCCAACAATACCCTCTTGAATATCTCTTTCAAATGTTATTGTAATAAACTCAGTATTAATTGAAACATCAATTTCTCCCTCATAAGGATCAGAGTCTATTACCTCAACATAAGCATTATAATCCCTTTCCATAGGAATATCGAATTTATTTCCGTCAAATAAATTCTCTTCAACAGTAATAGGATAATTCTCAAGAGGAATATACCCGAATTGTGAAATATTTAAATTGTAATTTCCTTCTCTTAAGGAGAATTCCACATCTCCCCATTGATCAGTTACATACGTTTCATCTTCTTCCACAACATGAACTGTAACATAAGGAATACCATCATTAGTATCCTCATCATAAACCCATATATCAACCTCCCATTTAGGGTCGGTAAAAATTAAAGTAAAAGGAGCAGGGTCTCCAATATCAAACTCAACAAAGCCATCAAACTCTAATTCTCCTTTTGACTTATGCCCAAATTTCTCATCAGGTTTTCCTCCAATATAAAGAGTTGCCGTTTCTTCGTTTATAGGTTCCACATCATAAGTAAAATGTTCTTGATGACCATTTACCTGAATATAAACAGCCGTTACCTCAGTTGCATCATTCCATGTTACAATTGTTTCAACAGGTTCAAGGTCATCGAAACTTGGAAAACTCCAGCTGTCGGGGTCAATTGTTGCACTTATTGCAGGTCTGAAATTGGCAGTAAGATTAACATCATTATCAGGCATAGTGAATAAGTATGGGTTATCCGTTTCTTCATCTAAAGTATCATCATCAATCCAGTTTTCAAAAACAAAACTTGGGTCTTCTGAAAAAGCTTTAACAGTAACAGGGTCTCCTTCTTCATAGCTGCCTTGTCCTTCAGTATACCCAACACCGTCAGGTTCAACAGCAATAGATACCTCAAAAATATCTGTTCCTTCAGCAATAAAATGAGCTGTCAAAGTAACATTTTCAGCAGGCATTTGATACTCAAATGATTCTTCAATACTAATTTGCGAGCCATCTTTTCTCCAGTTTAAGAATTCATATCCGTCTTCTGCTTCAGCAAGAAGGTCAACCATAGTTCCTGCAATAAATGGACCATCGCCTGATAGATTCTCAACTGTTCCTGCTGTTTCGTCAGGATAAACCTCAAGTGTTAATGTATATGAAGGCGGATAGTTATGGTCTTCGGCATTCCCTTGCCATAGCAAGTATGGATAAGAATCTCCTTCTTCAATTCCCCACACATCAGTGAAATCCCATGCGCCAAAAGTAGCTTCAGAAACCATCTCAATGGTTGATTTGCCTTCACCTCCTTGGCTTTCTTCTTGTCCTGATGTATTAGTATCCCAAAAGCTGTTAGTTACTCCTTTTGAATCATCCATTCCTACAAGACCTCCAACATCATTACTTCCTGAAACATATCCTGTTGAATAACTATCAATAATTGTTCCGGCATTTTCTCCTACTAAACCTCCAATACTCACATACCCTGAAACACTTCCCGTACTATAACTATTTTCAATCGAACCTTCTTCATTTAACCCGACTAACCCTCCTACATAGTGGCTTGCAGTAACATCCGCCTTACTATAACTCTGATAAATATATGAATTATCAATAACACCAATTAAACCACCAACATCTTCACCACTATTTACTACTTCACCGCTACTATAACAATCAGAAATAACTGAGCTTCCGCGTGCCTGTCCAATAAGTATCCCAACATTTGTGCCACAACTAACACTTGCATTAATAAGACCAACATTCTCAATGGTTGCCCCTTCAGTAAACCCAAATAATCCGACAAAACTTTCAGAAGGACGGTTTATAGTCAAATTTTCAATAATACTATCATTTCCGTCATAATGACCGGTAAAAGGATCCCAGGGATCTCCAATTGGTTCCCATCCTTCATCATCCTTAGTACCACCATCTTCAAAATCAATATTATCTATTTGAATAAAATATTTATCAGAATGACCATGCCCTGTAAAATGTCGAACATTATCAAGATGTTCTATTGTTGCAATTTGCCATGGTTCTGTGCTTGTTCCTGAACCTCCTGCAAAAAACTTATCATAATCTACATCAACAAGTATATCATCTATGAACACCCCTCCCCAGCTATCATCAGAGCCATATCTAAAAGCAATATGCCCGTGTTCTCCATGGTAACTGTCAAAAGACACAGAGTAATCAAAGAACTGTGTAATTTTAAATATTGAAATATCTAAAGCTTCAACAAGCTCGAAAGAGTGAATGTCATTAATATCTGTAACAACACCTACTTCTAGAACATCATTACCTCCATGCCAGTATGCTTTGAATTCGATAAATAAATCTGAAACATTAACTTTTTCAAAATTAGGTAAAACTAACAAAGCCGTTGACTCTTCATCGTGAAACATATTAACACTATTCGGCGAAGAGTAACTGAATTCATCTTCAGTAGTAACATTAAAATGTCCTTCCCCAAGCATCATCCAGCAACTAGGAAGCTCTGTTGGTGTAAGATGATCAAAATCTTCAAAGTGAGGAAGTGCAAAAGGATCGCATGGAACAAACTCCGGACTAAGCCCAATATCAAAAATATGATCAAAAACATCATCAACAATTTCTATATGATAACCATAAAGTGTAGCATACCCCGGAGCAGAAATGTCAAGATGATAATCCCCTGTTTCAGGGAAAGAAATCAATGCTTCTCCATCACCATCTGTATAGAAAGTTTCATCTAACTCCTGCACATAAACTTCAGCATTATGAATGCTATGGTGATAATCATTATCATAAACATGAATCTCAGCTATATGACCATGATTATCTAAGATAAAATAAAATGGAACTTCTTCTCCTTCGTTAAATCCTATATACCCATTTATAGTATAACTTGAACCCTTTTTAAAAAAGTCATTCCCTTTTTCTTCTGAATAATACATTAAAAGTTTCGCAGTATTACCATCATCTTCGGAAATTTCAAAATCCAAGTATATAATTTCTGCTTCCGGTATTCCATTTTCAATTATATCAATTACCATATACACTTGTTCAACGTCTTCTGTATCATTCCAGGTTACCTCTGTTTCAATACCTTCGCCGGTAATTGCTCCATACCACTCGTACATATTATCAAAATGAAACGATTCAGGATCAATCGTAGCAACTTCAAAATCTTTTGTTCTTGCATAATATAAATTATAATCATTGCCTTTTGTATTTCTATCATCAATCCAAACGGCATGCGCATGTCCGTCATCTGTTAAGAATAAACTCGGCTCTTTAAAATCAGCACCAACATCATTTAAAATCAAAGGTTGTGAATTTGGTTGTACAAACCATACATTCCCTCCTTCTCCATGAAAATCTGTAATCATTACAGCACCTATTGTACCATCAGCAAGAGCCATGATATCATAACCATTTTGACTGCAATAATTATCATTATGAGCAAGCAATTCTTCAGTTGTAAAACTATCACCTCCATCATTTGATTTAGCAAGGATTATTCTGGTATCGCCATTATAAACGGGATAAGCAACATATACCGTATCATTATATCCAACCGAAACAGTAGGATTTGGCTTGTTGTAATCGGCCCAAACTGTGGCAAGCCCATTAACTCTTACATTATTGTCTATAGAGCTACCATTGTCCGTTGATTTTGCAAAATAAATATCATCATTTCCATCTACTCTCCTTCCGTCAATCCATACCATGTATATGTACCCCGTTAAAGGATCTATGTCTATGGAAGTATTATTATTACCTGACACATTCTCAACAGGGATTTGATTATTTACCTGTATAGGAGATTGAAAATTATCGCCTCCATCCGAAGAAGTAGAAAGCAAGTAATTTGCTAACGGCATACCCTTTCCCTTACCCGGTACTACTGAAGCATAAAAAACATGAACATAATTATTATATACTCCTATACTTGGAAAAACGGATCCATCATTTGTTGTCACCTGTATAGGCGTGTCAAACGAAACACCATAATCTGCAGATTTTGCAAACCACACATTTACGCCCACACCAGTGCCCAAGGATGGCCCGTCAGCTCCTGTCCATACTACATAAACTCCACCCGACTCATCAGCTACTATTGATGGCCAAACATTAGCATTATCACTATTTTCACCTGATAATAATACATCAGTAGAGAAGGTTTCTCCTTCATCTGTTGATCTGGAGAAATAAATGTTAGACACCCCTGATCTATCATCAGACCAAACCACATATACATTATCTCCCTCAACAGCTAATGAGCTTGCGCTTGCTGAAATGTTAGCAGTTACATCATTTACCATGATATTGGGTGCAACCACCCTTGAGCAAACTGCCGTAACAGATGTTAATAAAAAGACTACTGTCATAACCATAAAAGCAGTCTTCATTAAGTACAAATTTTTGTTTTTTGTTCTCATTTTTTTAAAATTTTAAATTGTTTTAACTAATAAAAATTTTAATATCGAAAAAATATTAGATGATTAATGAATGTTAAACTCTTAAAACTCCAATTAATTCAAGCATTTTTTTTAATACATTACCAAAATATCTCTATTAGATTAGCACACAAAGTTAACAAAACTTTCTTTTATATTTAAAAATATTTTTAATAAATAATTTTTATTGTTAATTCTTTTTGGGGTACTATATGTTTTTTTAATAGTAATTGTTTATTTTTACACTCAATTTAAATAAAAATAAAACTACCAGTCGGTTTAAACAAAATATAAATTATGCTCATAAGTAAAAAAAATCTTTTGTTAATAGTTCTTTTAATACTAAGCACAAAAACATTTTTTTTGATTGCTAATGAAAGGAAAAATATGCAAGACCAATTATATTATAATTTTGTAACAGGTCAAACAGATGAATGGGAAAAAACAATAAAAAATATTGAGCAGTATTATGATTCTTTTTCAACGCCTTCAGTATTATATGATCTTTTACTAGCAAGATATGGCTTTATTGCCATGAATTTGAGCAATAAGAATAATGATGTTGCCAGGAAGCATTTAGAAAAAGCTGAAAAAGAAATAGAGGTTCTTTTTAATTACAGGAATTATCTTTCAAAAGCATATGCTATGAGAGGAACTTTTTTCGCTTTTAGAATTTCCCTAAATCCTTTTAACACAATAACTTTGGGCAATAAAGCCAACAGTTATATTGAAAAAGCTATTGAAGCCGATCCAAGCAATCCGACTGCCTGGATGGAAAAGGGTAATTCAAGCTTTTATAGACCTTCCGCTTTTGGTGGCAGCAAAGAAAATGCTGTAAAATACTACAAAAAAGCTATAAGCCTTTTTGAAAAAAATATGCATAATAACTACCGCTGGCTTTATTTAAACACACTTACAAGTCTCGCCAAAAGCTATGAATATACCGGCGATTATAAATTAGAAATTGAAACTTACAACAGGATATTAGAAATTGAGCCAAATTTAACCATCGTAAAAAATGAATTATTGCCGGCTGCAATAAAAAGGAATAATTAACCCAAATTTACTTTAATAAAATAATATTCAATATTTAGCTAATTATTCTTTTTATTATCTAAATTTTTTCAATAGTCATAATAGGTTGCCCCTTTGTTACTTTATCGCCATCATCAATTAAAAATTTAATTATTTTACATTTAAACGGCGATTCTATTTCATTAAAAAGCTTCATAGCTTCCAAAATACAAATTTTATCTCCCTGCTTAACTACGGAGCCTTCAACTGCAAACGGAGGTTTGTCTACTGCCGGAGAGCGATAAAATGTTCCTGACATAACCGCATCTATAGTTTCCGTATTTTTCTTAATATCTTTTTCTTTTACCGATACCCTATCCGTTTTTTGTTCTTTCTTACCTTGCTTAAATGAAAACTCTTCAGTTTGATAATTTGATACAGAAGATGATATATCCGAGTTACTTCCATTGCTTGATTTTAACGCCAAATTAAAATCTCCTTTTTTAATGATTATTTCATTTAGTTGCATTTTTGCAGCTTTATCAATAATTTCATTAATTCCGTCATAATCTTCATTATTTAATAATGGCTTTCTAATTTCTTCATCATCTTTCCCCGTACTATGTAGTTTTTCAATTTCTTTGCATTCAATTTCCGCGGGTGTTTCCAATCTGTCCGTTTCCGGTGTTTCTCTCCATTTGAAAAACTCCATTGCTACTTCCGGAAATAAACAATATGACAATATATCTTCTTCATTTTTAACAAGTTTCGGATTAGATATTCCTTTTGTAGCTTTAGGCAATATTGGTTTAATATCATCAGCCGGTCTATGATCTAAAGGTTTTTCTTTCCCAAGTATTTTTTTTATAATTTTAGGGTCAATGGGTGAAGGGGGGCGACCATACATACCCTTGACATAATTTTTTACTTCTTGAGGCACCATTTTATATCTTTCGCCTGTTAAAACATTCATAACCGCCTGAGTTCCAACTATTTGGCTTGTTGGAGTAACAAGAGGAGGGTAACCAAGATCTTTCCTTACTTTAACAACTTCTTCAAGTGCTTCAGGAAGTTTTTCTATTGAATCTTGTTGCTCAAGTTGTGATCTAAAGTTTGATATCATACCGCCCGGTATCTGATGACTTAATATTTCTGAATCAACAATCGGCTCAAAACTTCTTCCTTTACATCTTTTTGGGCTCAATTGGGTATAATATTGATTAACCTTTCTAATAGCTTCAATATCAAGATTTGTTTTATACTCTGTTTCATTAAACATTGCTATCATCGTTTCAACCGGTGGTTGTGATGAAAATCCTGCCAAAGAAGAAACAGCACAGTCAATTGCTCCCGCACCCGCTTTAACAGCCTCAAAATAAGCAGAAAAAGCCATTCCGCTGGTAGAATGACAGTGAACCTGAATTGGAATTTTTAACTCTTTCTTTAGAGCTGAAACCAGCTCTTTTGCCATCACAGGCGAAAGCAAACCTGCCATATCTTTTATACAAAGAGAATCTATTCCCAGATCATATTGTGCTTTTGCATCCTCAACGTATTTTTTTATAGTATGAACAGGGCTTATAGTATATGAAAGCGTTCCTTGCGCATGAGCACCTGTTTTCTTTATTGCTTTTATTGCGGTTTCAAGATTTCTTGAATCATTTAGAGCATCAAAAACCCTAAAAATATCTATTCCGTTTTTGCAAGCTATTTTAACAAATCGCTCAACAAGATCATCAGGATAATTCTTATATCCTACTATATTTTGACCTCTCATTAACATTTGAAGAGGCGTGTTTTTTACCTTAGATTTGATAAGCTTTAGCCTTTCCCACGGGTCCTCATACAAATATCTCAAACATACATCAAATGTAGCTCCACCCCATGCCTCCAATGAATAATATCCAACATTATCTATAGTATCAATGATTTTTAGCATATCATCTGTTCTCATTCGTGTTGCCCATAATGACTGGTGACCATCACGAAGAGTTGTATCTGTTATTCTTAAAATATTCTCTTTTTTTGCCATTTTATGAAAACGTTTGGTTATATAAATACTTATTGATAGTTAAGTGATAAAAAAATTTTATTTACTACTTTAAAGAATACTTACCAATATTTGAATATTTTTCGCTTCTGTGTTTCAATAACTTTCCTTCCGACATTTTATTCAAAACCTTTAAATTTTTAAGGAGTGCTTTTTTAACATTTTCTGCTGTTTTCTTGTAATCATTATGAGCTCCTTCCGGAGGTTCTTTAATTATTTCGTCTATAACTCCAATTTTTATAAGAGCATCAGCTGTAATATTCAGAGCTTCAGCTGCATCTGCAGCATATTTAGAATCTCTCCATAATATTGAAGCGCATCCTTCAGGCGATATAACCGAATATATAGAATTAGAAAGCATCAGAATTTTATCTCCTACACCGATACCGAGAGCTCCTCCACTTCCTCCTTCACCAATAACCAACGAAATTATCGGAACTTCAATTTTTGCCATTTCTGTGATATTTTTCGCTATTGATTCTGCCTGCCCTCTTTCTTCGGCTTCAATTCCGGGGAAAGCTCCGGGAGTATCTATGAGAGTAACTATTGGAACATTAAACCTTTCAGCCAAACGCATCAATCTTAATGCTTTTCTATAACCTTCCGGCTTAGCCATCCCAAAATTTCTTTCAATATTTTCTGTAGTATTTTTACCTTTATAATGCCCTATCAACATAATTTTTTTCCCATCAATTTCTGCGAATCCTCCTGAAATTGCAGGGTCATCAGCATAACACCTATCGCCATGAAACTCAATAAAATTATCAAAAATTAACTCAATATAATCCTTAAAAACAGGTCTGTTGGGATGACGACTTATTTTAACCACTTCCCATGCTTTAGTGCTTTTATTCGCAGAAGAATTGCCTGTTTTTTTTTCTTTATCGGTTAATGTTATACTGTCTTTACTCATGATAAATTTCTTTTGATTTTTTAATATTTACCTGTTATAAAAGCTTAAAACATTACTTAAGTAGTTTTTCATATCTTTTCTGTTGACTATTGAATCAACAAACCCATGCTTTAGCAGATATTCTGCAGTTTGAAAATCGTCAGGTAATTTTTCTCCTATGGTTTGTTCTATTACCCTTCTTCCTGCAAATCCGATAACTGAAAAAGGTTCAGCTATATTAATGTCTCCCATCATGGCATAACTTGCCGTAACGCCTCCTGTTGTGGGATTTGCTAATACAGAAATATACGGTATATTTTTCTTATTAAGTTTTGCAATTCCATTGCATGTTTTAGCCATTTGCATCAAAGACAATACCCCTTCTTGCATTCTGGCACCACCTGATTCAGAAAAAATAATTAAAGGAATATTTTTTTCATAAGCATAATTTGTAGCCCTAAGAATTTTTTCGCCTGTAGCACTACCTAAACTACCCCCTAAAAAGCGAAAATCCATAACTGCTGCAACAATCGAAATGCCATTTACCTTACCTCTTCCTGTAATAACTGCCTCTGAAAACCCGGTCTTTTTCTTGTTTGCCTCAAATTTATCCTTGTAGCTACCCTTTAAATCAACAAAATTTAGTGTATCTACCGGACCAATACCCGAGAACATCTCTTTATAACTACCTTTATCAAACAAAAGCTTTATTCTCTTTTGAGAAGGGATATTGCCATGATAATTACAATTAGGACAAACATACAAATTTTCTATCCATTCACTTTCATATATATGAGATTTACAGTTTTTACAATTTACCCATAAAGGTTTTACATTAACATCTTGCTTTAGCTTGTTTTTTTGACCAAACCATCCCATGATTATTTGTTTAATTTATATTTTTGTTGATTATCAAGCATTTATACTTCTGCAAATTTGTTTTATAAGTTAATGTTGTATTAGATTCCTTATAATTACATATAGTTACGTTGTCTATCAAATAAACATAATCTTTTTATCGGCAACTTGCAAAAATATCAAAATTATTTAGCCATACAAACAAAATTAATTAAAAAACTAAACAATCGTTTTAAAATTCCGTATAAATTGTTTAAGTGTACTACAAATTACATATTTTAAAACAATTTCAATTACCTGTTTTACAGGGCTTTATTTTAAAATTATTATATTTAAATAAACTAAGTTTTAAAAATATTGAAAATTATTTAACTACTGAAAAAAGTGATTTTTTACAAAAAATTTTGCCAATATTATTTTTTTTATTATATTTACAGGCTAAAATATGCAAATAAATTTATATAAAACCTTTTAATCTTCAGACATATCGTTTGTTATAAAAAGAGAAGGTTTTAACAACTTAAAACAAAGCACTTAACAAGCTAATTTATTATTACTTAATCAAACTTAAACTACTAAATTAAAAAATTATGAAACGAATTAACTTTTTAACATTATTAATTGGTGCGCTTTTTGTATTCAGCACATTAGATGCAAAAAATCAAAAACAAGAACAAGTAGGCATTGACGTCGAACCAATCAAGTCAAGTTCTGTAATGCCTGAAAAAATCAACTCTAACTTTTTTAATTTTGACGAAAAAAATAAAACCGGAGGAAAAAGTGGATACTTAATAGATGAAGATTTCAGTAGTGGTGATATACCTGCAAGCTGGCTTAATATTGATGAAGATGGAGATGGTCATTATTGGGAAACACACCATTTTGGAGGTGTCGAATATTCTGCTGTTTCATATTCAAGAGATCTTGATGCCGACCCTCAAGAACCTTTAACACCTGACAATTGGTTAATAACTGAACAACTTAGTATTGATAGTGATAGTTACGAACTTAGTTTTTGGAGAGCTGCTGCAAACATGTCTTTTTATGAGGAAAATTATTCAGTGTATATATCAACAACCGGAACAAACATTTCTGATTTTACGGATCAAATATATACTGAAGAACTTGATAATTATGAATGGCAAGAGAGGGTTATTCCCTTAGATAGTTATGAAGGAGAAGATATATATATTGCTTTTCGTCATCATGATTGTACAAATCTAGTAGGCCTTTTACTTGATTTTATTCAAGTATATGATTTGGGAAAACTACCAACACCTGTATATGACCCCTCACCTGCTAACGAGGAAATTGATGTGCCACTTGATGCTAATTTAGAATGGACATGGGGAGCTAATACAGAAGAATTTGTGCTTCTTATAAGAGAAGATGGTGAAACGGAATGGCAAGCAGGAAGAGATGCTGCATTACAAGATGAAGGAGAACGTGCATCTTATATTCTTGCAGGAATTATGGATTTATTAGATGACATTGAACTTAAATATAATACAACATACGAATGGGGTATAGTTAGTTTAAATGAATTTGAAGATGAGGCAGGAACTCCTATTTGGACTTTCACAACGGCAGAAGAGGGAGATCCCCCAGCTGAAACATTTACAGTAACTTTTGGAGTTGAAAACGGAACCGGTGGAACTATTACAGCTACAGCAAACGGTGACCCCATAACTTCTCCTGCTGAGGTTGAAGAAGGCGCGGAAGTTATTTTTACAGCTAATCCGGCAGGTGGATATGAAATAGTTAATTGGCATATTGATGGAAGTGCCACAGGCGACACCGACAGTGAATACACTATCAGCTCATTAGATGATGATGTTGAGGTAATGGTTGAGTTTGATGAAATACTTGACCCTGATACTTATACTGTAACTTTTAGCGTTCAGGACGGGAATGGCATTATAACTGCCACAGCTGACGGCGATAATATAGATTCAGGAGATGATATTCTTGAAGGTTCTCAAATTATCTTCACTGCCGAGCCTGTTCTTCCGGGAAACAGAGTGCTTGACTGGTATTTAAATGACACTCCTGTTGGGTCAACTGCACTGACATATACTATAAACTCTCTTGATGACGATGTAGATGTGAAAGTTGAATTTGAGGAAATACCTGAATATGAAGTAACTTATGATGTTCTGGATAATGGAGGTACAATATCAGCTACTGATGATGGATCCTCGATAAACTCAGGAGATATGGTTTACGAAGGCTCTGAAGTTATTTTCACTGCTGCTCCAGATGCCGGATATCAAGTTGCTGATTGGCACATTGACGGTACTGCTACAGGTTCTACTGATTTAACATACACAGTTAATAATCTTACTGCCAACATTGAAGCAATTGTAGAATTTGAAGAAATACCGGAAACAACAACTTATGAAGTTGTCTTTGGAGTTTTAAATGAGGTAGGTGGAGATATTGGTGCTACTCTAGGAGATTTTACTCCAATTTCATCAGGCGACTTAATTGATGAGGGCTCTACTATTCATTTTGGAGCTAATCCACATGCCGGATATCAAATTGCCGATTGGCATGTTGATGGTACAGCTATAGGATCAACTGCCGCAACTTATACAATTAATTCACTTGACGATGATGTAGTAGTTATAGTTGAATTTGAAGAAATACAAACAACAACTTACGAAGTAGTTTTCGGAGTTTTAGAAGATGGGGGTTCAATTACAGCGACTGCTGACGGCACATCAATAACCTCTCCTGCAACTGTTGAAGAAGGTGCAGAAGTTATATTTACAGCTACCCCGGAAGACGGATATCAAGTTGCTGATTGGCATGTTGATGAAACAGCTATAGGATCAACTGACGAAACATACACTATTAGCTCTCTTGATGGTAATGTAGAAGTTATGGTTGAATTTGAAGAAGAAACTTCTGTTGCTAATCATTATGAAAGCAACTTAGTTGTTTATCCAAATCCTGCAAATGCTGTTTTAAACATTGAAAATGATGAGATTATTAACAATATTAAACTTATAGATGTTAAGGGCAGAATTGTTTACAGCAACAACATTAATTCAAAGGAAATTAAAATTAATGTTTCTGAGTTTAATAATGGTCTTTATATCTTACAAATTTCAACTAACGATAACGTAGATAATGTAAAAATAAAAATCGTCAGGTAATAAATTATTAGTTTTATTATCATTTACTTAATTAAAAATTATGCAAACAAAAAATTAAATAAAAAAGCTACTGCTGGTTTATTTTATTAGAAATAACCTAGGCGGTAGCTTTTTTTAAAAAATTAAATCATGGAACGAAAAAAAATCAAACTAAAAATTAAAAATTGTTTATTTACAAAAACTATTTCTGTTTTGAGCATAATAACTTTGTGCTTAGGCGGAGTTGCTTTTTCTCAGTATGAATTGCAGGTTGACAAATCTGCAAATTATAATCAAAATATTGAAGAAATCAATCTAATGAATAATAATCAAGATTCAGACAAGTATAAAAACAGGGATAGAAAGGACAGAAAAGATTCAAAACCTGATCCGGAGGAAGAATGGTTATATTATCATAACGAAAGTGGTCCTGCCGGAGAAACAGGAATTGATTATTTTAATTTTGTTTCCGCTATAAAATTTGATGTTTCTGATATAAGCCAGTATGATGGGGAGTCAATTACTCAGTTCAAAGTATATGGTGGAGATACTCCTGCAGACGCCGAACTTAAAATATGGCAAGGTCCTGATGATGAAAATTTAACAGAAGTCTATAGTCAAAACATATTAGCAGATTTAACAAGTGGAGCTTGGCGGACTATTGACTTAAATACTCCTTATGAGATAGATGGGACAAAAAAGCTTTTTGTTGGAGTTAAGTGGAAAGACAGAGGTGATGCTAATCACCCTGCTCCAACTGACAGTTTAACCTCTGCAGACGGAAAAGGCAATTTGTTTACTTTTGAAGAAGAACCCTCCTCATGGAATATCTTATCAGACCAAGAGATAAAAGGAGACTGGCTTAAAGAAATTAATGTAAACGGAGATTGGCTTTATTGGCATGAGTTTGACTCATATTTGGTTAGAATTGGAATAGCTTCAAGAAGTTGGCACAGTAGCATAAGATTTGATACAAATGACCTTACTCCTTATAATGGTTGGACAATTGAAAAATTTCGCGTGTATATCAATGAAGCCCCATGGAGAAGAGAGCAAGGAATAATTATTATTCCTGTAGGCGTTACTATGAAAATTTGGCAAGGTTCTGATGCAAGCAATTTAACTGAGGTTATGACTCAAGACATACCTGCAAGTGAACTAAATGATGGACAATGGACAGAAATAGAACTTAACACACCTTACCTAATTAATCCCGGCGAGGAACTTTTTGTTGGAGTTGAATGGGTTGATATGGGTGAAGGATTTTACCCAACCTCTTTTGATAACGCTACTGATGCAGATGAAAAAGGCAATATGATTAGAAAAGAAGACGAGTGGACTACTTTAACTCAATTAGGGCATCAAGGAGATTGGCTAAAAGAAATACTTGTTATAGAAGGAGACCCTCAAATATATAATATCGCTTTTGATGTAAAAGACATTAATGATAATCCTATAACCGGAGCTACTATCAAACTAGAAAATATTACAAATAGCCCCGGAGATTACACCTTTGATCAAGGATATTTCCCGGGAGTTTACAATTACAACGTATCTAAAGCCGGATACAATGCTGTTAACGACTATGTTAGAGTTATCAATGAAGATGTTATTGAAGAGGTTATTCTGGTTAAAGATTATACTAGTATCAATGAAGAGTTAGTTAGTTCAATTGAAGTATATCCTAATCCTGCTAACAAAAAAATCAACATAAAAAGTAACTCAATTGTTGACCAAATTAAAATAATTGACACTTCAGGCAGAGTAATAAAAAGCAATGTAATAAATGATAATGAAGTCAACATAGATATACAAAATATTGACCAAGGGTTTTATATTTTAAAAATATTTAGCAACGAAAAAATTATTAATAAAAAAATACAGATCATAAAATAAAAATTTAAAAACTAAAAGACTATGTATTTAAAAAAAATTAAATTAGCTGTTTTAATTAGCTTTTTTTTAAGCTCTGCAATATACATTCCGAGTGAATCTCAAAATATTATAATACAAGACACTAAATCACTCGAAGAACAATACAGTTTATATGATTTTGAAGAGCAAAAAAAAGAATATTCTAATAAAAAAAGTAAAAAAAGTTATGAAAAAGATGAAACCGAATGGCTATATTGGTACACAGGAGGACCTGACAATATAGATATTGGTTTAGACTATTTCACCATTGTTTCGGCTATTCGTTTCACTCCTGAGGATTTAGAAGATTATGAGGATGGAGTTATTTCTAAGTTTCGAATTTATAAAGGCGATATGCCGTCTGATGCTAAATTGCGCATTTGGCAGGGGCCATCCCGCAATAATCTTACTGAATACAGGAATCAGAATATATTTGACGATATAGATTCGGGTACTCAATGGATAGAGATTGACTTAGACGACCCTTATCAAATTGATATCACAGAAGAACTTATTGTTGGTGTTGAATGGAATGACAGAGGAGGCGGATATTTTTCAGCA
>PWLF01000045.1 GCA_003559475.1 Bacteroidales bacterium | reverse complement strand
TTTCATGAAATCCTTAATCTCATCAATATTCTTTTGAGGGATTGAACCTTTATACAATTCAGAATATCCTATACTTAGATTATATTTCTCAAGTATTTGTAGTACCTGAGAATGTAAAATAAATTTATGAAAAGGAAACAAATTGGCGTAAAATTGCACATCCTGAGATATACTTGTGGATTTATTTTCCAAGGAACTTTTTTCATTCTCGATGGATTTATTTTCTTCAAGAAAATTCTCTGCATGCTTTGCAACATTTACATTTCCAAAACCAATTTGAGAGAGGAACTTTCCATCATTAACAAGTTCATCTTCTTCAAGAATATCAATAGAGGTTGCTCTTTTTTTAAGCTCTTCAGAGATACACAAAAGTTTATCTACTGCAGTATCAAATTCTTTGTGAATTATATCTACAATGTTTGTCATAATTTAAAAATTTAGTAATTCATTATATTGTCGTTTCCATTCTTCTTTTTTATCACTATATTCTTTAAGAACTTTAGAATAATCTTTGCTTAATCTCATTATTTTTAAAACCCCATCCATTTTTTCTAAATCATCTAATATTTCGGTTATAAAACAGAGGGCCATCCAAAATATACATGCAACAATAGATACTGTTGCGCCGAATATATTAAATGCTATAAAAAATATTAAAAAACTTATGAAAGTATTAAATACAATATAAGCTAAAGATATATAAATATATTCTTTATAAGTATATTCTACTATAAAAGTATAAATAAAGTGAATTAATTGAATAACAATAAATAAGCCTAAATACGATAATACAAATATAGATAAGCCATAGAATTGTTCAGGTGATTCTGGGAACAGGGCTGGTATATAACCTAAAACATAAGTTGTCCAGTTTTCAAGTATGTAAGCAATTAATTTTATCATATGTAAATATAATTAAAAATGATATACAATTGTATTTTATTTTGTTAAAAATTTGTTAAACTTTATTCATAATATTCATCTAATATTTTTAGTACTTTTTGTAAAGTTTCTTTTATTTTTTTATATTCTAAATGATTATCTATATGCATTTGGTCATTTAATATTATATTACAGTCTCTAATTAGAGACTCAGTCATTCTATATAAAGTAATTATTATCATTTTATTATGTTTTTAATGTATAACTATTTAACGTTTCTTCTTTTGGTTTTTCAAATGATTCAATTGGTCCAGGAACCACAACAAACAATCTATTGGGAACAATACCCTCAACACTTAAGATGTCATTATTGCGGGTCCATTGCTCTGAAAACTCTCCAGTTTTGAGCTGCATGTGATAAAACTCATATTCTAACTGGCCTCCAGTTACTTCCATAGGAATAAATGGATCTACGTATTTTTTTGTAAGTTCAGTCACAAGTTTTTCTTTATTATAATTATAGCCTCTTCTTGTAGCCTCTTCCCATATAGTAAAAAGATAATAATTAATAAAAAAATGTGGCTGAGAATGATTCTGAATTCTTATAAATTGAGGGTGGTGTTTATATCCTTTTGTATTTCCCTCAAGTACCTGTCTACAAAGAAGAGCTTCGCGCCATTGAGCGGTTAATCTTTTTGAATCCAGGTATTTTGGGTGTATTGACCAAATTCTCATGATTATTTTATTTCGTTTAAAGCAGTGGTTGATAATTCAAAAAAGGGTATTCGTTTGGAATATGTGAGCATGCAGTTCCATTGTCTCTTATGCACCCATAAGTACGCTCATAAAACTTATAAACAATCTCGCCTTTTTCATAGTCACGATTAAGCCATGGACATTCTTCTTGAGTAACTGTCCGCTTAAGTTCAAATTTTGTTTTTTGCATATCGAATATTTTTAGGATTTATAACCAGAGAGTTTTGCTGCATGTTCATAAATGAGCCATGTTTTTGGCCGGTCGTCATTTGGATTATTGAATTGTTCAAATTCTTCTTTTGAAAAACAATAACCAGCAGCATCAAATAATCCATTTTCTACAACACACACAAGATTAGGTTGAAATCTTGCAGTGGTAATTTTAGCCCCATCAGCTATAAGTGCCTGTGTTTTGTTTATCGGTGACAAAAGTTCACCTTTAGAATTTTTGTTAATGTAATATCCCATGTTTTTAAGTTTTTTATTTAATAAATTATTAATATAATTATTTTATACTTATATAAAAAATAAATTTTGTTAAATTATTGTTAAAATAATATATTACTAAGATAATTTATAGATGCATTTCTATCTTTCCAATTAAACTTATTCATAAGAGCATCTCTTAATATTCTATTTTTAATTTTACCAATTTCCGGGCCTTCTTCTATATTTCCTATATTTTTTATATCATCACCACCTATAACTATATCTTCTTCTATCATGGGAATTTTTTTTAATCTCATTTCAAGAACAATATCATCAACCTCAGGAGGAAGTACTATTGCATCCATTACTTCTCTTGAATTTTTAAATGCTTTAAATAACATTAATCTTAATTCTTCTTCATCTCCTTTTATTTTTGGTAATTGTGTAAAAATATAATCAAGTGTTCTTACTCCTTTTTCTATTTTATTATCTCCCTTTAATCTCCTTTTAACAAATTCAGCTGGATTAACATCTCCAAGTAAACCCAGCACATAATAAAAGGATAATCCGTCTAAATTATCAAGTTCATCATATAATATCATTTCTTTATCAAAAAGAGCTTTATCAACTCCCGTCTTATTTAAAAGATTTAAGGCTACTTGAGTACTTCCTTGCTTTGTAATTATTTTTTGGAGTTCCTCAAATATACGCTCACCTGAAATTTCTTTTATTAAATAAGAATGTTCTCTCATTAATTTAAGTGTGTTTGGTTCTATTTTAAAATTAAACCGTGAAGCAAATTGAATTCCTCGAATAATTCTAAGAGGATCTTCAATAAAAGCATTTAAATCCGTCGCTTTTATTGTTTCATCAATTATATCTTTAACCCCATTAAACGGATCTACTATTTCTTTATTTAATAAGTCAAATGCTATAGAATTAATTGTAAAATCTCTTCTTTTAAGGTCTTCTTCAATAGAAACTCCATCTGTTATTATTTTAAATCCTTTATGTCCTTTTCCTGTTTTTTTATCTATTCTTGGAACAGCTATATCAAAAGGTTCTCCGGTATATTCTTTTGGAGAAAATTTAATAACAGAAAAGGATTCACCTACTATATCAACTTTTCCAAAATAAGAAAGTATTTCTTTAATATCCTCAAGAGATATACCCTCAACTATTAAATCGACATCTTTTATAGGAAATTGTAAAAAGGCATCTCTTACAGAACCACCGACAACAAAGACATTACCGGATTCAAAGAGAGCCTGAATCCATTCTTGTTGGTTTAATTGATTAGCTAATTTTTTAAGTTGTTTTGGTGTCATATAATTATTTATCTCTAAAAAATTTTGCCTCTTGTAAATTGTATTACTGGAGCAAAATTTGCAAAATTTTTGGGGTCATAATTTAAATAAATATCTTCAGATTTTAATGAACCAATATATTCACAATAAGGATTACTATTATTTTCATAATATCTCATTACAGCTATAATATCAGCGCCGAATTCCTTTATTTTATAAAGTCTTCTATCTGATTCTTTTATAGACTTAACGTCCACTTTATATACTTTATTATCTCCGGTGGTTACAATAAAATCATATTCGCCATCACCATATTTTCTATTAACAAAATTAACCTCCGATATATTCTTTATTGAATTTTCATTGGTAAGAATTTTCAGTTTAATAATTTCATAAAAAGCAATTTCTGCTAATTTTCCTCTCATAATATGAGAAGCTACCATGTTTCTATTTCTTCCGTTAAATTGGTGATCATCAATTGAATCATTGATAAAATTATTAACTTGTTTTATATGTTTTTCTTTAAATTCAAAAATCATATTTTATTTTGTTTTTATCAAGCTTAGATTTAATAAATTTATATTTTTTACTAATCTTTTTGCAATTTCTTGGGCTGTTATAATACATTCCATGTCTTTGGTTTTAGTTTAACTTTAAATTAAATACTAATATAACAATAATTTCTGAAATAAAAAAATTTC
>PWLF01000060.1 GCA_003559475.1 Bacteroidales bacterium | reverse complement strand
TGAAGATCTTATACTTGAAAAAATAAAAGTTCTAAATCAAGCACTTATTAAAGATTTTTCTATAAGAAAACCCAAAATTGCAATACTAGGACTTAATCCTCACGCTGGAGACAAAGGAGTTATTGGAGGCGAAGAAGAAAAGATTATCACTCCCGCAATCAAAAAAGCTTTTGATGATGGAATTTTGTGCTTTGGCCCCTACCCGGCAGATGGATTTTTTGGAAAAACCATTTATAAAGACTTCGATGGAATATTAGCGATGTATCATGATCAAGGACTTATACCTTTTAAAGCTCTTTCTTTTAAAAGCGGAGTTAATTATACAGCAGGACTATCTGTGATTAGAACATCTCCTGCTCATGGAACTGCTTTCGATATAGCCGGAAAAAATGCAGCATCACCCGATGCTATGAGACAAGCAATTTATATGGCTATTGACACATTCCGCAATAGAAAAACTTATGAGGAGATAACATCTAACCCACTTAAAGTTTCTGCTTTAGAAGATGATAGCGATAAAGATAATAACATACTTGAAGATTTAGATAAAGAAGGTAATGATAACTCATCTTTATAAAAAGTCAGGCTTAGTAAAATTCAAGCCATGAAAAATAAAATATTTTATAATACAAAAATAATACTGGAAATTATAGGAGGTAAGCTCTACAAAAAATCTTATGATAATCAAATTATTGAACATCTTCTAACAGATAGCAGAAAATTAGTATTTCCTAAAACAACAGTTTTTTTTGCTATCAAAACAGAAAAAAATAACGGACATAAATACATAAAAGAGCTTATTGATAAAGGAGTCAAAAACTTTATTGTCTCTGAAATCCCATCACATATAAATAACAAAAACCATGTTAATTTTATTAAAGTTGACGATACTCTAGAAAGCCTGCAAAAAATCGCCGGTTATCATAGAAAGCAATTTGAAATACCAGTAATTGCAATTACCGGAAGTAATGGAAAAACAATAATTAAAGAATGGCTGGGACAACTACTTTCTGATGATAAAAATATAGTCAGAAACCCTAAAAGTTATAATTCTCAGATAGGAGTGCCTTTATCTGTTTGGCAAATTAATGGTGAATATGATATAGGAATTTTTGAAGCAGGCATTTCAAAAAAAAATGAAATGCAAAAATTGCAAAATATTATAGCTCCTTCCATCGGAATATTTTCAAATATAGGACCTGCTCATGATGAAGGATTTCAAAACAGAAAAGAGAAAATAAGAGAAAAACTAAAATTGTTTAATAGCGCAAACACTCTCATATATTGCAAAGATCACAGTGATATTGACAAAGAGATAAAAAATTGGAGTAAAGCAAACAAAACTGTCAAGCTTTTTTCATGGTCAAAAAAAACCGAAGGCGACCTTCAAATTATTAGTAAAAGAATATCCAAAAACTCTACAATATTAAATTTGAAGTTCAAAAATGACGAGTTTCAAATAAAAATACCTTTTAGAGATTATGCTTCAATTGAAAATGCAATTCATTGCATTGCATTAATGTTGCTTTTAAATTATAAAAAAAAATCCATCATTAAGGGTGTTGAAAAAATTCAACAAATAGCAATGCGGATGGAATTAAAACATGGTATTAATAATTGCACGATTATTAATGACAGTTATAACTCCGACTTTTATTCATTAAAAATGGCTCTTGATTTTTTGGCTACCCAACACCAGAACGAAAAAAAAATCCTTATCTTGTCAGACATACAACAATCCGGAATAGATGACAAAGTACTATATAATAAAGTTAGCAAATTATTAAATGAAAAGGGAATTAGTCAATTTATAGGTGTTGGGGAAAGAATATCACATTACCCCGAGTTTTTTAATGACAGTTGTCATTTTTATAAAAATACTGAAGACTTACTACGCAATCATAACTTTCAAGATTTTAACGATAGTGCTATATTAATTAAAGGTGCACGTGCTTTCGGATTCGAAAAAATTGCCAATTCACTACAACTAAAAGATCATCAAACCATACTCGAAATAAATCTCGACTCTATGGTACATAATTTAAATGTTTTTCGCTCATTCTTAAAACCCGGCGTAAAAAGCATGATTATGGTTAAAGCCTTTGGTTATGGAAGTGGCAGTAGTGAAATAGCAAATATTTTACAATATCATAACGTTGACTATCTTACAGTAGCATACACAGATGAAGGCAAAGAATTACGTAAATCAGGCATAAATACACCTATTATGGTAATGAATCCTGAAGCTCATAGCTTTGATGGACTTATTAAATACAATTTAGAACCTGAGGTATATAACTTCAGACTACTTTATAAAATCATTGAAGAAGCCAAACAAAATCCGAAAATTTCTTTAAAAAATCCGCTTTATATTCATATTAAGCTTGATACCGGCATGCACAGACTTGGATTTGACCCGGATGACATAAATAAAATAACATCTATTTTAAATAAAACTAAACTAATTAAAATAAAATCTGTTTTCTCGCATCTTGCAGCAAGCGACAACAAGGAGTTTGACAATTTTACAAAAAAACAAATTAATATTTTTATTGATAGTTGTAAAATTATTAAAGAAAACATAGTATATGGTTTTTTAAAACATATATGCAACTCTGCTGCTATAACCAGGTTTCCGGAAGCTCAAATTGATATGGTTCGCCTTGGTATTGGGTTGTATGGTATTAGTAATAACGAAAATGTAAAACCTTTGCTTAAAAATGTAAGCACTTTTAAATCAATAATATCACAAATAAAAAAAGTAAAAAAAGGAGAAGCTATAGGTTATAATTTAGAGGAGAAATTAAGTAAAAACAAAACTATTGGAATTATCCCCGTTGGTTATGCAGACGGGTTAAACAGAAAACTCGGCAACAAAAAAGGAACTTTGGTCATAAATGGTAAACGAGCAGAAATTATTGGAAATATTTGTATGGATATGTGCATAGTTGATCTAACAAATATAAAAGCAAAAGAAGGAGATGAAGTAATAATATTCGGAGAAAATAATCCAATAGAAAAAATAGCAAACACACTCGACACTATACCTTATGAAATTCTAACAAGCGTTTCTTCAAGAGTAAAACGAGTTTACTATTATGAATAATCAATAACTATTAACTATAAATCCAGTTTTTCAGTATTACAGAACCATGCTTAGTCATTATTGATTCAGGATGAAATTGCACGCCTTTTATATCATACTCCTTATGTTTTATTGCCATGACATGGTCACTTTCGTCAACTGCAGTTACCGACAGACACTCGGGTATTGTTTCCTTATTAACAACCCATGAATGATACCTCCCTGATTTAAAAATTTCAGGAATATTTTTAAACAGAATCTCTTCTTTATCAGTAACATGTGTGTTAATTTCCTTTCCATGCATCACTTTATCAAGATTTAACAATTTACACCCAAAATGTTCTGCTATAGCTTGATGTCCTAGGCAAACACCTAATATACTCTTTTTGCCTTTATAAAAATTGATCACTTCATTTGTAATACCTGCTTCAGAAGGCAAACCGGGTCCGGGAGATATTATTATCTTATCATATTCTTTAATATTTGACACTTCAATTTTATCATTACGAAAAACCTCAACACTATCATTATCATACAGTTCAGCTTCTATCAGATGATAAAGATTATAAGTAAAAGAATCGTAATTATCAATTATTATTATTCTCATTGTCTTTGCGTATTATATAAGTATATTTAATTATTAATTTGTTTGCTTATATTTTTTCTTTACTATCGCTTACAAAATTACCCTAAATAATAAAACAATTATTAAAATTTTTAAAAATAATAGCGTCAAACTAATAATACTCAATTACGTCAACCCAAAAAAATAATTAAATATTTTTATTGATGTTTTATAAAAATAATGTAAGTTTGTTTCTTGTAATTTATTTTTTTAATTAAAACTATTTTAAACATGAAAAAGTATTTTTATTTTTTAATTGTAATTTTCGTTTTTGTTAGTTGCGAAAGCAAAGAAGATATTAAAAGCCCAATAAGCGAAGCTACTCAAGAAAAAGTAATTTCTGAGCTTATAGAAAAGCATGGTGAAGAACATTCTGAAAAAATTACCAGAGGAGTAACTCAAATTGCAAACCTTTGGCGTTCAGATGATGGTTCAGTCGACGAATTTATCAATTTTTGCAAAAACAACTATATAGGTTGTGAAGAAGAATTAGATCTTGTATTAAGAAAAATATCAAGAAACTTTGAATATTTATTTGGATACATGAATCGTATAGCTCTTGAATTAAGGGTTCCATTACATCTTGATATCGGACCTATGCATCCCATTGACAGAAAATTCGGTTCATATAATCCTGCTTCACATATTGCAGATGATTTTTTTGGTAACAAAATTGCTTTTTTTATAGCCTTGAATTTTCCTTATTATTCATTAGAAGAGAAAAATGAGTTGGGAGATAATTGGGATTCAATGCAGTGGGCTCATGCAAGGTTAGGAGATTATTTCACCTCAAGAGTTCCTGCAAAATATTCACAAGAATATTCAAGAGTTAATAGCGATGCAAGTATTTATATTTCTCAATATAACATATATGCAGGAGAGCTTATTACTGATGAAAAAAAGACTCTATTTCCTAAAGGAATGAATTTATTAGCTCACTGGAATATCAGAGATGAAATTAAAGCAAATTACGGTCAGGAAGCAGGATTAGAAAAGCAAAACATGCTTTATCAGGTAATGTTAAGAATTATTCAACAAGATATACCTAAAGAAGTAATAAACTCTGACAAGTATCAATGGAATCCATATAAAAATATAGTTTATAAAGATGGTGAAAAGATTGATTTTACTCCTGAAAAAAATGAGCGTTATCAGCATTTGCTGAATAATTTCAACGCACTGAGAAGTATGGACTATTATCATCCTGAGTTTGATAATTTTATTGATAGAAAATTTGATGGAGGCAAAGAGATACCTCAAAAAGAAGTTGAAGAACTTTTCAGGGAATATATTAGTTCTCCTCAAGTGAAGGAAGTTGCAAAACTTATAGAAGACAGGCTTGGTCGTGAACTAAAACCTTTTGATATATGGTATGACGGATTTAAAGCAAGAGGTACTATCAGTGAAGCAGAGCTTGACGAAATCACTAAAGCCCGTTATCCAAATGCAGATGCTCTAAATAAAGATTTACCGGATTTTTTACGCAAACTGGGATTCTCAAATGACAAAGCTGAGTTTATAGCATCAAAAATTGAAGTAGATCCTGCAAGAGGCTCAGGTCATGCCTGGAGAGCATCAATGAAAGACAAACCATCACATCTTAGAACTCGGATAGGAGAAGATGGTATGGATTATAAAGGTTATAACATAGCTATACATGAGCTTGGGCATAATGTTGAGCAAACTATAAGTGTTCATTTTGTAGATGATTATCTAATCAATGGAATACCTAATACTGCTTTTACAGAAGCTTTAGCTTTTATGTTTCAGATCAGAGATCTTGAATTGTTAGGAATTGCAGAAGATGATCCACTAAAAAAACACTTTAACACTTTGGATATTTTTTGGGGTAATTATGAAATTATGGGAGTTTCTTTAGTAGATATGGAAGTTTGGAAATGGATGTACGATAATCCGGATGCTAATGCTGACGAATTAAGAGATGCAACAATTGAAATTGCTAAAGATATTTGGAATGAATATTATGCACCGGTTTTTGGCGTTGAAGATATTCCTATTCTTGCAATTTATTCTCATATGATTCAATCACCTTTATATTTATCGGCATATCCTTATGGACATTTAATTGAGTTTCAACTTGAACAATACATAGAAGATAAAGATTTTGCAGACGAAGTAAAGAGAATTTTTTCTATAGGTCGTTATACTCCTAAGCATTGGATGGAAGAGGCAATAGGAGAGCAAATATCTAATCAACCTATTTTAGATGCAGTTGATACCGCTTTAAAAAAAATAAAATAGATTATTAAATAAAAATATAGTTAGTAAAATATAGTATTTTTATTTATAATTTTTGACATAAATTTTGTAAATGGTATAATTTTTGTTATTTTTGTAATAACAAATTGCTATACAATAGGGGCTGATTTGGATTTGACAGCAAGTTGAGTTGAATTGTAAGCATGCCGAGCGTAGTGAATCTGGCTCGTAAAACCCAGGCACAATCGCCTATAAATGGCAATGATTACAATCACGCTATGGCTGCTTAATAATAGTTATTAACAGCTAGCTGTTTCCCGGGAAGCTACGTTCGGCTGCGTCCCCAAGGAAACATCAGAAAAAGCCGGAATAAGTCGATTGAAGCTCCGACAATCGAACGAAAATTAAAGGAGATATAGCAATGGATAGGAACGCCTTTATCCGGTTCTTGCTGAAATATAATAAAGGCTAAGCATGTAGAAAGCAGTTTGGCTGCTTGTTTGGACGAGGGTTCAAACCCCTCCAGCTCCACTAAAAATACAGAAGCCGAGATATAAAAATACTCGGCTTCTTTTTTAAATATAAAATAATTATTAAAAAACATATTAAAATTTTTAAGACCTATTTTATTTATTATCCTAAATTTGCATAATAAAAATGCCAGTTAACTCCTAAACTTAAAAATACACAAAAATGAACTTATTAATTAATAATATAATAATTTTATCAACACTATTAATTACCACTGTTGCTTGCGACAACTCAACCGGAAAAAAAGAAAATAGTAATTCAATAAAAAAAGAGAACAAAGTTACCATCCCTAGTTTTAATAGTGATTCTGCATATTATTATATAAAACGGCAAATAGATTTTGGACCTCGTGTACCTAACATGTCATCACACAAACAATGCGCCAAATATTTAACGGAAACTCTTAATCGCTTTTCTGACACTGTTTATATTCAAGAAACCACTGCTACAGCTTTTGATGGTACAAACCTGAACCTAATAAACATAATAGGCTCTTTTAATCCTGAAAACAGAAACCGTATATTACTTGCAGCACATTGGGACACACGTCCATTTGCTGATAAAGATCCTAACCCTGATAATTTTTATACACCAATAGATGGTGCTAATGATGGAGCTAGTGGAGTTGCAGTTTTATTAGAAATAGCACGTTTATTATCAAAAACTCATATAGAAATAGGCGTTGACATAATTCTTTTTGATGGTGAAGATTACGGTGTTCATTCTAAACACGAAAACAAATATAAGGATGATACATGGGCATTAGGATCACAATACTGGTCAAAAAATCCACATATCTCAAACTACAATGCAAGGTTTGGAATATTGCTTGATATGGTTGGAGCTTACGAAGCAACTTTTAAGCATGAAGGATATTCGATGTATTATGCTCCAAACATAGTCAGAAAAGTTTGGGAAACAGCACGTCATTCAGGATTTGAAGATTATTTTATAAATCGCAAAGGCGGATTTATTATGGATGACCATTACTATATTAATAAATACAGAAATATACCAACAATTAATATTATACACCAAGAAGCAAGTACTGAACATGGATTCTTTAAATATTGGCATACAACAGAAGACACTATTGATAAGATTTGCAAAAATACTTTAAATGCTGTTGGGCAAACTGTTGTCAATATTATTTTTCAAGAATAAGGATGTAATAAATTCAACAAATTTTGGCTAAAATCAATTAAATAAAACAATAAATTTAAACAAAAAACATTGAAATATTAATAAAACAGTTTTACAAATCAATTCTTGCGTTCTTAAAAAAAATATTATATTTGCATCAATTAGTAAAAAAGGTCGCTCTTTATATGCTTTAGTTTTTTTGTTTATTTATTACAAAAATATAAACTTTGTTATTTATTTTTTTGTAATTTAGCAACTCGAAAGCTGTCACCTCTTTATCAACAATCGTTGTAAATAAGAGGTTTTAAGCATGGAGAGGTGGCCGAGCGGTCTAAGGCGCACGCCTGGAAAGTGTGTATACCTCAAAAGGGTATCGAGGGTTCGAATCCCTCTCTCTCCGCTATAAAAATAATAGCGTAGTGAAATATAAATTAAATTCATTTTTTTAAAAACAAAACCAGTAAAGATTGAATTATGAAAAAATTATTTGTCTTCTTGACATTAGCCGGAATGCTTTCATTTGGCATAAACAATGCTGTAAAAGCTGACGAGCATGATGATCCACAAACTGAAGTTTCAGAAAATGATGAAGTAATTGATGAAGCAGAACCTGAGCCTACTCCTGCAGACATACTAGAGTTGGAGGCAGAAGAAACAGTTGATGAAGATGTTTCTTATCATTATATTTTAAAAGAGCAATTTATGGAGGGTGGCCCTGCATTTATGAGTATTGTTCTTTTATGTTTAATAATTGGCTTGGCTCTTTGTCTTGAAAGAATTATTTACCTTAACTTATCTAGCACAAACACAGATAAGTTACTTACTAATGTAGAAGAAGCTCTTAAGTCTGGAGGAGTTGAAGCAGCTAAAGACTTATGCCGTAATACAAAAGGGCCTATTGCTAGTATCTTTTATCAGGGACTTGATCGTTATGAAGAAGGAATGGAAGTTGTTGAAAAATCTTTAGTATCTTATGGAAGTGTTATGATGGGTCGCCTTGAAATGAACTTGACATGGATATCATTTTTTATTGCAATTGCACCTATGTTAGGATTTATGGGTACTGTAATTGGTATGATAAGTGCTTTTGATGCAATTGCTGCAGCAGGAGATATTTCTCCAACTATTGTTGCCGATGGTATTAAAGTAGCACTTTTAACAACAGTATTTGGACTTATAGTTGCAGTAATATTGCAAATTTTTTACAACTATATTGTTTCAAAAATTGATGGTATGGTTAACAGCATGGAAGATTCAACAATATCTTTTATGGACATTTTAATTAAATATAAAAAATAAAAATATTTCGCCTTATGAATGAAGACATAGTAAATATAGGCATGTATATTACTTATGGTTTATTAGCTTTAGCTATAGCCACATCAGTAATATTTCCTATAATCCATTTTATAAAGGATTTTAAAAAAGCAATAGGAACATTAGTTGGATTAGGTATTTTGGTAGGCGTAGTATTATTTGCATTTTTAATATCCAGCGGCGAAGCACATAATTCAGTATCAGAATTAACTTCACGTTGGGTAAGTGCAGGAATAAACTCGGTTTTTATTCTTGCAGGCTTAGCAATAGTTGCAGCTGTAACTACCGAAGTAGCTAAAATATTTAATAAGTAATAACCTGTAAAAAAAGGAGACCAATTATATGGCTCGAATGAGACCCGAAATAAACGCAGGCTCAATGGCAGATATAGCTTTCTTGCTCCTTATCTTTTTCCTTGTTACCACAACAATGGATGTAGATACAGGTATTACAAGAATGCTACCGCCACCCATTGATCCTAATGCTCCAGAACCACCACCTGTTCGTGAAAGAAATGTTTTTGTAGTACTTGTTGATAGGCATGACAGGCTAATGGTTGAAGGAGAATTAACATCAATTGACAGATTAAAAGAACAAACAAAACATTTTTTGTTAAATCCTACAAATGACCCCTCATTACCTGAAAAAAGGACTGAAGATATTCCTCATATAGGAGAATTTCAAGTTTCAAGGGGTGTCATTTCGCTTCAGAATGACCGAGGAACATCCTATGAAATGTACATATCGGTTCAAAATGAACTTGCAGCTGCTATAAACTCAATAAGAGATGAAGTTAGCAAAGATAGTTTCGGTATAAAGTTCTCTGAATTAAGAGATCAAGAACTTATTGATGCTGTCAGACAAGCTGTGCCAATGGCAATTTCTGAAGCAGAACCAAAAGATATAGGAGGTAGAAGATAACTATGAGCAGATTTAAAAAAGAAACAAAAAAAGGGACACCAAAAATTAATACGGCTTCTTTGCCGGATATTATTTTTATGCTTCTTTTCTTTTTTATGGTAACTACTACCTTAAGGGAAACTCAATTGTTCGTTAGAACACAACTCCCTTTTGCTACTGAAGTACAAACATTAGAAAGAAAATCTTTGGTAAGTTATATTTATATAGGTCCACCCTTTCAAACTGAAATTTTTGGAACCGAACCTCGTATCCAACTCAATGATCAGTTTGCAAGCGTTGATGATATAGCTTCTTTTATATCATCTGAAAGAGAAGCAAGAGCTGAAGCTGAGAGACCTTTAATGACTACCTCCCTTAAAGTGGATAGAGAAACTACTATGGGAATAGTAACAGATGTCAAACAAGAACTCAGGCAAGTCAATGCTCTTAGAATAAACTATTCTACAGCAAGAGGTGACGTGCCTAGAACCGGAATTTCCAGATAAAACAAGAATTTAGTTTTTATAAAATAACCATAAAGAAAACAAGTTAAAGTAGATTTCTTTATGGTTATTTTATTATTACTACTTTGGATAAAAAAACTTAAAAAACCTGTTTTACTAAAATTTGCAGTTTTTCTCCCAAACAACTTTATACTTAAAAAGATAATGCATGACAGTCTTAACTAACACCATTATTTAACATTAGTTAACAGCTGTTAAATAATGTTAATCGTTAATTTTATATGATTATTGGAAATAACTTTGTAGTTAAATTTATTTTTACAATAATTTACATGTTAGAAAATAAAAAATTAAATAATTTAACATTGAATGTAAGATGAAGAAAAAAATAATAGTGTTATTAATAACTGCAATATCTTTATCTTTGATTGGTTTAATATACATTCAAGTTTACTGGATAAAAAATGCCATCTCGGTAAAAGAAGTACAGTTTAATCGTGGCGTTAGTGAAGCTGCCTCAAATGCCATATACAAGTACAATAAAATTGAACTTGCCAACAAATTATTCAATCACAGAATTAAAAACAACGATTACAGTGAATTTTATTCATTTTTAGACTCACTTAATAGAGCATATTACCGGCAAATATCTACACAACCCAGTATTGAAGTAGAAGAGGAAAAAAACATATCATACTTTGTTAACAAAAACAAATCCTCTATTGATATTAATAAAAACAAGAATAAAAAAGCCACTAACAATATACTTGATTCAAGCCTTATAAACATAAGTATTCCAAAATCAATTAGTAATGAAAAGCATATTAGTGAAAACAAAACCATAAGATTTCAAGAATCCCCGCCCCCTTTTACAGTTTTTAGAGAAAAAACCAAAATTATCAATGACTTATTTGATGATATAATTCACAACTCTTTTTCGTTTAACTTACCTCATGAAGTCAGACAACCAATTTTAGATTCAATATTAAATTTAGAATTATCCAATCAAGGAATTAAAACAGAATACGAAATAGCGATTTATAATCCAATATTAAACACAATATCTAGTAAATATAACCAGGAGAAATCAAGAAAAATATTAGAAAACGGCTATATTTTTAGTTTATATCCAAACCATATTTTCAATAACCCTGAATACCTTTTATTATATTTCCCGGGTCAAAAAAGATATGTGCTTTCTCAGCTTAATTTAATGTTAAGAATTTCTACATTATTTATATTATCTATAATTTTCTCATTTGTTTTTATTATCTTTACAATTATTCGTCAAAAAAAATTATCTGTGATGAAAAATGATTTTATAAATAATATGACTCATGAACTTAAAACCCCAATATCAACTATCTCTTTAGCCTGTCAAGCACTTAATGACAAAGACGTTCAAAAAACAGGCAAGCTATACCAAAGTTATGTTACCATGATAGATGAAGAGAACGACAGGCTTGAATCTATGACAGAAAAAGTGCTCCAAACTGCTTTAATTGATAAAGGACAGCTAAAACTTAAATATTCAAATATTAATATTCATGAAATAATTGAAAATGCAATAGAGAAAATTTCTTTACAACTTAAAAGCAGAAATGGAATAATAAATAAAAAACTATGCGCTGAAAAAAAGCATATTGAGGCAGATAAAATTCATTTAACTAATGTTATATTCAACCTTCTTGACAATGCAATAAAATATTCAGTTAAAAGTCCGATAATATCAATTGAAACCACAAACTCAAATTATGGCATATATGTTAAAGTCAGAGATAATGGAGTCGGCATTAGTAAAGCTCACCAAAAAAAAATATTTGAAAATCTTTATAGAATTTCTAAAGGAAACATTCATGATGTTAAAGGGTTTGGACTGGGTTTAAGCTATGTTAAAAAAATTATTGAAAAACATAAAGGAAAAATTAATATAGAAAGCGAATTAAATAAAGGATCAGAATTTACAATATATATACCATTTGAAAACGCAAATAATTAAGATTTTATATAAACCAAAAAATTAAAATTATGGAGAAAAAAAATGTTAAAGTTTTATTAGCTGAAGACGACTCAAATTTAGGAACAATATTAAAAGCTTATCTTGAAGCCAAAGGATTTCCTACAACTTTATGTGTTAATGGACAGGAGGCTCATGATAAATACATGAATGAATCTTTTGATTTTTGCATACTTGATGTAATGATGCCTCTTAAGGATGGCTTTACATTAGCTAAAGAAATAAGAAAAGTGGATAAAAAAATTCCAATACTTTTTCTTACTGCTAAAACTATGCAAGAAGATATTATTGAAGGATTAAAAATCGGAGCAGATGATTATATCACTAAGCCTTTTAGTATGGAAGAATTACTGCTCAGGATAAATGCTATATACAAAAGATATGCCCCTGATGCTGATAAAACAATGCAAAAAACTTATTTTCATTTAGGTGATTATACTTTTGATTTTTCAAGACAGCTTTTAACTTATAAAGATAAGAGGAAAAAGCTTACTTCTAAAGAATCACAATTACTAAAAATGCTTTGTGATAATCAAAACGAAATTGTTAATAGATCTGATGCCCTTAAGCAAATATGGTTTGATGACAATTATTTTAATGCACGAAGCATGGATGTTTACATAGCCAAATTAAGAAAGTCTCTTAATCATGACCCTAATGTTGAACTTATGAATGTTCATGGAAAAGGGTTCAAACTTATTGTAAACGAGCACAAAAAAGAAAAAGCTGATTAAAGATAAAAATGATAGATTATATATTTATTCTATTATAAATTATTAAAAAATCATATACAATTGTTTTAAAGACAGTGATTATTCATAATTTATTCAAACAAATATTATGAAAGAAGACCGAAGAGTCTTTTCTCTTATTGAAATAACGCAAAGTCTCAGGTCTGTTATTGAGCGAAAGTACAATTCAACTTATTGGATAAAAGCCGAAATTGCAAAACTAAATTTTTACCCAAGAAGTGGGCATTGTTATCCTGAGATTGTTGAAAAAGTAAATAATAAAGTTCAAGCTCAAATAAGATGTACAATATGGGGCAGCAATTACCAAAAAATAAATGAGGAGTTTTTAAAAACTGTAGGAGAACCCCTTAAAGAAGGAACTAATATACTTTTTCGTGCGTCAATCTCTTTTCACCCTGTTTACGGCTTGTCTTTAAACATTGTTGAAGTAGAGCCATCATTTACACTTGGTGAAATGGCTCGTGAAAAACAAAAAACTATAAATAAACTTCAAGAAGAAAACTTATATGAAAAGAACAAAAAAAACGTAATTGCTTTATTGCCATCAAGAATTGCAATAATATCAGTTGAAACAAGCAAGGGATATAATGATTTTTTAAAGATATTAAATAATTACCCTCGCAAGTTTTCAATAAAGCATAACCTTTTCCCTGCTATACTTCAAGGAGAAAAAGCTGTTGAAACAGTTACGGCACAACTTAGAGAAATAAATAAACAATCCGATAATTTTGATGCTATTGCAATAATCAGAGGAGGTGGTGGCGATATTGGTCTTAATTGCTATGACTCCTATCAGATGGCAAAAGAGGTTGCTACTTCCCCCCTACCTGTTATAACAGGAATTGGGCATTCTACAAATGAAACGGTTGTGGAGATGATTGCATGGGAAAATAAAATAACCCCTACAGATGTTGCTTATTTTATAATTCAAAAATTTGAAGATTTTTATTCGCGACTAGAAAAATGCAAAAAATCTTTAATATTTAACTCCGAAAAGTATGTTAATAACGAAAAAAACACAATTAAACACTTATGGGGAATAATATCAGCACATACATCTAACAAAATCCAATACCAACAATATCATATAACCAACATATATAAAAACATTAAAAATAAGTCATTAGAATTAATAAAACATCAAAAAACCAGTCTTTCCAACATTGCTGAAAAAATACTTCAAAGCCCTGTAAAGCAGATCTATGGTCGCCAATCTGAGCTGATTTTATATAATAAACTTATTAATAGTTTGACTAAAAAACAAATTAAGATTGAGAAAGACAAAGTAAATATTTTAAAAAACCGTACCGAGCAACTTAATCCCGAGAAAGTACTTGAAAGAGGCTATTCTATAACTCTTTGCAACAATAAGAGAATAACATCTACTGATTCGGTTAAACCGGGAGACACCATTAAAACAATTTTGCATAAAGGAAAAATGACAAGTATTATAAAAACTAAATAAATATTTTCTTAATTAATTTTTATATAAAAAAGATATGACTAAAAGCATAAAATATTCACAAGCAATTGAAGAATTAGAAAATATAGTTAACGACATTGAAAATGAAAATATTTCTTTGGATGATTTGACGGAAAAACTAAAAAGAGCTTCTTTTCTTATAAAAACTTGCAAAAAAGCATTGTTTAATACAGAAAAAGAAGTAAATTCAATACTTAATGAAATGAATGAGGAATCTAATGAAGAGGACACTTAAAAACAAAAATTTAAGCAATTTGTTATAATCTTTAATAATTCTTTGTTTTATTTAGAATCAAATGATTAATTTTGAGAAATTTTTTTTGATTTTGTTTATTTACAATATCAAATTTTAACTATTATAACTTTTCATGCAAAAAGACAAAAATATAATTAATAAATTCACCGAAGAAAGCGACTACAAGTATGGGTTTTATTCGGATATTGAAACAGAAATAGCCCCAAAAGGCTTAACAGAGGAAACAATACATTTTATTTCTAAGAAAAAAAATGAGCCGGATTTTATGTTAGAATTCCGCTTAAAAGCATTTAGGCATTGGCAAACTATGAAAGAACCTGAATGGGCTCATGTTAAATATCAGCCTATTAACTATCAAGATATATCATATTATGCTGCTCCAAAAACAAAAAAGCCAAAACATGAAAGCATTGAAGATGTAGACCCTGAGTTGATAGAAACATTTAACAAACTTGGAATACCTTTAGAAGAACAAAAAATATTATCAGGAGTTGCAGTAGATGCAGTTATGGATAGTGCGTCGATAGCTACTACTTATAAGAAAAAATTAGCAAAAGAGGGAATAATATTTTCATCTTTCAGTGAAGCTCTTCAAGAGCACCCGGAGTTAATAAAAAAGCATATAGCAACAGTTGTTCCATATACTGACAATTTTTTTGCTGCTCTCAATTCAGCTGTTTTTAGTGATGGTTCTTTTGTCTATATTCCAAAGGGTGTGAGTTGTCCAATGGATTTATCAACATACTTTCGAATCAATTCTGCTAACACAGGACAATTTGAAAGGACTCTTATAGTCGCTGAAGAGGGAAGTTATGTCAGCTATCTTGAAGGATGCACTGCGCCAATGAGAAGCGAAAATCAACTTCATGCTGCTGTTGTTGAAATAATTGCTCATAAAAATGCGGAAGTTAAATACTCAACAGTACAAAATTGGTATCCCGGAAATAAAGAAGGAAAAGGTGGAATATATAATTTTGTTACTAAAAGAGGTATATGTAAAGAAGAAAATGCAAAAATTTCTTGGACACAAGTAGAAACAGGATCTTCAGTAACATGGAAATATCCAAGCTTAATACTAAAAGGCGATAATTCTAAGGGAGAATTTTTCTCTGTAGCCGTCACAAATAATAAACAACAAGCAGATACAGGGACAAAAATGATTCATCTTGGGAATAATACAAAAAGCAGCATAATTAGCAAAGGTATATCTGCAGGATTTAGTAATAACAGCTATAGAGGTCTTGTAAAAATCGGAAAAAATGCTAATAATTCCAGAAATTTTTCACAATGTGACTCTCTGCTCTTAGGAGATAAATGCGGCGCTCACACTTTTCCTTATATTGAAGCTCAAAACAAATCTTCTATAGTAGAACATGAAGCCACAACAAGTAAAATTTCAGAAGATCAGCTTTTCTATTGTCTTCAAAGAGGCATTGAGATGGATAATGCTATTGGGCTTATAGTAAATGGTTATGCTAAAGATGTATTAAAAAAATTACCTATGGAATTTGCTGTTGAAGCTGAAAAACTTTTATCAATAAGCCTTGAAGGAAGTGTTGGATAGATTTGAAAATTATTAAATTGTAAAAAATATAAAAAAATGTTATCAATAAAAAATCTTAAAGTATCTGTTGAAGGGAAGCCAATTTTAAATGGTTTAAATCTTGAGGTAGCAGAGGGGGAAGTTCATGCAATTATGGGTCCAAACGGATCGGGGAAAAGCACCTTTGCTTCTGTAATTGCAGGTAGAGACTATTTTGATATAAAAGAAGGAGAAGTCAAGTATTTAGGGAAAAATTTGCTTGAAATGTCTCCTGAAATGCGATCTAAAGAGGGCATCTTTCTGGGGTTTCAATATCCTGTAGAAATACCGGGTGTTAGTATGACTAATTTTATGAGAGCTGCTTTAAATGAAAAAAGAGAACATCTCGGGTTAAAACAATTATCCGGAGCAGAGTTTATTAAAATAATGGAAGAAAAACAAGAACTTGTTAATATACAGTCTAAACTTACAAACAGATCTGTAAATGAAGGGTTTTCGGGTGGCGAAAAGAAAAAGAACGAAATATTTCAAATGGCTCTATTAGAACCCAAACTATCAGTGTTAGACGAAACTGACTCAGGGCTTGATATTGATGCGCTTAAAATAGTAGCAAATGGAGTAAATTATCTTAAAAGAAAAGATAATGCTACAATTCTAATAACTCACTATCAAAGATTATTAGATTATATAATACCGGACTTTGTTCATGTGCTTTATGATGGAAAAATTGTAAAAAGCGGAGGTAAAGAATTAGCATTAGAGCTTGAAGAAAAAGGTTATGAGTGGATTAAAGAAATTACTAATAAAGAATAAAATATTGATATGTATTCAATTTAAAAGAAAAATATGGCAGACAACAATAATACATATAATTCAGAAAATTTTAAAAATAATTTGATTAAACTTTATGAAAGTAATCGTAAATATTTCTCCTCTGATTCATCAGAAAAAACACAAAAATTAAGGGATAAAGCTTTTAAAAGTTTTAAAGAATATGGTTTCCCTAATAAAAAAGATGAAAGCTGGCGATTTTCAAAACTTGATCAATTATTCAGAGATGATTACGAATTCGATTTTGAACCAAAATTAAAAAAGTTTGATGTAAATAAAATTTTTACTTGTGACGTATATGATTTAGACACATATTGTGTTACACTGATAAATGGTTGGTTTGCATATAAAAACTCACCATTGAGTGTTTTAAAAGATGGCACAATTATAGGAAGCTTGAGTAAAGCATTAGAAATATACCCTGAAATAGTTGAAAAAAGTATAGGCTCAACTGCAAAAATTGACCAACCCGGATTTGTTTCTCTTAACACAACTTTTATGCAAGACGGTCTGTTTATTTATGTTCCAGACAACATAGAAGTAGAAAAGCCCGTACAAATTATTAGTATAGTTGACTCAAAGAACCCTATTTTTATTCAACCACGTAATTTAATAATTGTAGGTAAAAACAGCAAACTAAGTCTAATACACTGCGACCACTCACTTTCGCACAACATAAGTTTTACTAATACCGTATCTGAAATTATTTTAAACGAAAACAGCTATATTGACCACTATAAAGTTCAGAATAAAGGAAGAAACTCTTCACTTATAACTTCCATTTTTTTCAAACAAAAAAGTGACAGTAAAATAATAAATAATGCAATAACATTAAACGGAGGATTTACAAAGAATCAGATTGATCTTCAAATTGAAGGAGAAAACTGCTCTTCAAACCTAAACGGTTTATATATTATGGACAAAAACCAACATGTTGACAATCAGGTGCTTGTAAAACACAATAAATCCAACAGTTATTCTAATCAGCTTTATAAAGGCATTGTTAATGACCAGGCAAGCGCTGTCTTTAGTGGGAAAGTCTATGTAGAAAAAGATTCTCAAAATACAAAGGCATTTCAAAACAACAAAAATATATTGCTAACAGACGAGGCTACAATTAACACACAGCCATTTCTTGAGATTTACGCTGATGATGTAAAATGTAGTCATGGAGCAACTGTCGGGCAGTTAGATTCTGAAGCCATGTTCTACCTAAGATCTCGCGGTTTGTGCGAGCAAACTTCAAAACAATTACTGATGTATGCTTTCACTAATGAGATAATAAATGAAATATCAATAGAACCATTAAAAAATAATATTGCAAGCCTTGTTGAAAAAAGATTAAAAGGAGAACTTTCTATATGCGATCAGTGTATTTTGAATTGCGATAGTTCTGAGCCTAAGTTTATTCAGAATATACTTGATTAAAAACTTAATTTGAAATAAATTAAATTATGAGTATTGATATAAAAAAAATAAGGGAAGAGTTTCCTGTTTTAGATCAAGCTATAAATAATAAACCTTTTGTATATCTTGATAATGCAGCTACTACACAAAAGCCAAAAGCTGTAATTAAAAGATTAGTTGATTATTACGAAAAAGAAAACAGCAATATTCATAGAGGAGAACATTTCTTAAGTCGTAAAGCAACTGAGGCCTATGAAAATAGTCGCAATTATGTACAATCTTTTATAAATGCCGACAACTCTCATGAAGTAATATTTACAAGTGGCACTACAGAATCTATTAACCTTGTTGCCTCATCATTCTGCAAAAAATTTCTTAACCAGGGGGATGAAGTTTTAATATCTGCAATGGAGCATCATTCTAACATAGTTCCATGGCAAATTGCTTGTGATGAGAATAAAGCTCACTTAAAAATAATACCGATAAATCAAAAAGGAGAGCTTAAGTTAGATGAATTCCATAAAATGTTAAATGATAAGATAAAAATAATTGCAATAAACCATATCAGTAATTCTTTAGGCACAATCAACCCTGTAAAAGAAATAATAGAGGCTGCACATAAGAAAAACATTCCGGTTTTATTAGATGGTGCACAAGCTATGTCGCATATTAAAGTAGATGTCAAAGAACTTGATTGTGATTTCTATTGTTTTTCAGGACATAAAGTTTATGGGCCGATGGGCGTTGGAGTTCTTTATGGTAAAGAAAAGTGGCTTAACAAAATGCCCCCTTATCAAAGCGGAGGTGAAATGATTAGCGAAGTGACTTTTAAAAAAACTACATTTAACAACCTACCTTTCAAATTTGAAGCAGGAACACCTAATGTAGCTGATGTTCTTGCGTTAAAAGAATCTCTAATATTTATGAGTAGCCTTAATTATAATGATATACAAAAACATGAAAATGACTTAAAGGAATATCTGACTAATAATTTAAAACAGCTTGATAAAATAAAATTTATAGGAACATCTTCAAAAAAAACCAGCGTAGTTTCTTTTATTTTTGAAGATATTCACCCAAGTGATACAGGAATCATACTAGATAATATGGGAATTGCTGTTAGAACCGGTCATCATTGCACTCAACCGATTATGGACTTTTATAAAATTCCGGGAACGGTAAGAGCATCTATGGCAATATATAACACAAAAGAGGATATAGACAGGCTTATTGAAGGATTAAAGTTTGTAAGAAAAATGTTTAGTTAGAAATAATTCGCAGTTATTTGCCAACATTTTAAAATCTTTTTCAAACAATTTTGTTTAATACTGTTTGTTTAATTATTTTTGCCTTGCATTAAATCATAAAAGAGTATATTTTTTAGCAATTTACAATTAAAATTCCATGAAGAATATTAAAGATGTTGAATCAGAAATTATTTCAGAATTTGAAGCGTTTGATGATTGGACAGATAAGTATAATTACATTATAAAAGATTTAGGCAGTTCTATTCCGGAAATAGAAACAGAATATAAACAACCAAAATACCTTATAAAGGGGTGTCAGGCACAAGTATGGCTTCATGCTTCATACAAAGACGGGAAAGTTTTTTTTACGGCTGATAGTGATGCACAAATAACAAAAGGAATCATTTCGCTATTGCTAAGAGTTTTATCAGAAAGAACACCAGATGAAATTTTAAATGCAGATTTAAAATTTATTGATGACATAGGGTTAAAAGAACATTTGTCTCCTACAAGAGCTAACGGACTGACTAACATGATAAAACAAATAAAATTATACGCAATGGCTTTTAAAACAAAAGAAAAAAAAGCATAAAACACAATCTTTTTTTTACTAACTTAAAAAAAGATTGTATTTTTGAAACTTGTTTTATTATATAAACTTTATTTAAAAAGCAAGGTTTACAAATAAATAAAAAGCTATAATAAAAGATTTTAAAATTTTTATAATAATATTTATATATTAATTATTAATCAATTGTTTAATTAAAAAATCAAATAATGAAATTTCCGGAAGATTTAAAGTACACAAAAAATCATGAATGGATTAAGATATCAGGAGATGAAGCAACTATTGGTATCACAGATTTTGCACAGAGTGAATTAGGAGATATTGTTTATATTGAAGTAGATGCTGTCGGTGAAGATTTGGAGAAAGAAGAAACATTTGGAACAATTGAAGCTGTGAAAACAGTGTCTGATCTTTTTATGCCAATATCAGGTGAAGTTTTAGAATTTAATGAAGAGTTAGAAGGCTCACCAGATATTATAAATAAAGATCCTTATGGAGAAGGCTGGGTTGCAAAAATTAAAATAAGCAATAAAGAAGAATTAGAAGAATTGTTAAGTGCTGATAAATACAAAGAGTTGATTGGTTAAAAAATAAAATAAGTGCAAAAAACCTCTAAGAGTTTTGTTTTCATTAAAAGCTTATTACCGGCTTTAATTTGGAGTGGTATTATATTTTATATGATAAGTGTTCCGAGCGATAATATTCCTGAAAGCAGAATTCTGAAAATTGAAAATATAGACAAATTAATTCATTTTTCAATGTTTTTTGTGCTGACAATTTTGTTATGTTTTGGATTTTTAATGCAAACAGCATTTAAGAAAGTTAATAAATTTTACATTGCTTATGCAATTTCTATAAGTATTATATACGGTGCATTAACAGAAATCATGCAAGAATTGTTCTTTGATTCCAGAAGTGCTGATAAGTGGGACTTTGTTGCTAACACTTTTGGAGCGATAGCGGGATTATTTGTTTTTATTTTTTTAATAAAATCAAAAATAAAAATATTTCGGCATAATATTTGATTTATTTTTAATTAAAATCCTTTTTTTACATGATTTAACAATAAAAATAATTAATATTTCGTATAGATATAGTAACGTTAAAAAAAATAAATATGGAGCCAAAAAAATCAAAAAAGGCGGATTTAGAAAGACAAAAATCTTTATTTTTTCAAATAGGTTTAACTTTTACCTTGATAGTCATTCTATTAGCTTTTCAAATACGACAGTATGAAAGACCGGATTTTGACTTAGGCACTCTTGAGTTAGATTTGATTGAAGAAGAGGATATCCCTATCACAAGACCTGAAGAGCCACCGCCACCACCACCTGAGCCATCACAAGAATTAATAATTGTTGATGACGATGTGGAAATTGAAGATGAATTTATAATTGATGCCGAAGCTGACTTATTCGAAGAAATTCCTGATTATCAACCAATTGTTATGGAAGAAGAGGAAATTGAGGATGATTATATCTTTCAGATTGTTGAAGAACAACCGCAATTTCCAGGTGGCGAAGAAGCAAGACAAAGATTTTTAAGAGATAATATAAGATATCCAACAATGGCTCGTGAAGCAGGTATTGAAGGTACAGTTTTTGTAACATTTGTTGTAGAACCTGATGGCTCAATCACTAATGTTGATGTTTTAAGAGGCATAGGTGGTGGATGTGATGAGGAAGCAGTACGTGTTGTCAGACAAATGCCAAGATGGGAACCCGGAAGACAAAGAGGGCAAGCAGTTAGAGTTCAATTTAATTTGCCTATAAGATTTAGATTGAACTAATTATTATTATCTTTTTACCTTAAGAATTAATTTAAAAACAATTTTATTAACCAAAAAATTAATCTGATGAAAAAGCACTTTAAGTTTCTAACATTTATTATTTTTATTTCTTTTTTTGCTTCTTTTCATGTATTAGCTCAAGGAAAATTTGCACATGTTAATACAGATGAGTTATTAAAGAAAATGCCTGGTCGTAGTGAAGCAGAAATAGAACTTAGGGAATATACGCAGTATTTAGAACAACAATTTGCTTCAATGCAAAATGAGTTTCAACAAAAATACCAGGAATTTTTAGAAAATGAATCCGAGTATTCTCAATTGATTCGTCAATCAAAAGAAAGAGAGTTAACAAATTTACAACATAGAATAGTAGAATTTCAGGAAACAGCTCAACAAGATTTGATGGAAAAGGAAGAACAGTTACTACGTCCACTTATAAATAACGCAAGAAAAGCTATAGAGGCTGTTGCAAAAGAACATAACTACACTTATGTTTTTGATATGAGTGGGGGAAGTCTTGTTTATGCTGACCCGGGTGATGATATTACTCACTTGGTTAAACAAGAATTAGGTATAGAAGAATAAAAATTCACTTAATAAAAAAGTTGCAATTATCAAAAACCGCAACTTCTAAAACATAGTAAAACTCCAAGATACTTACTAATAAGGTGTTTTGGAGTTTTTATATTTAAACTTAACGCAAAATATCTGAATTAACACATGAAAAAACCTGCAAAAAATCAATTTGATATACACCCCATTATTAAAGATAGATGGAGTCCTAGAGCATTTAGCCCCAAGCCAATAGAGAATGATAAGTTACAAAAAATTTTCGAAGCATCAAGGTGGGCGCCTTCAGCATATAACAACCAACCTTGGAGATATCTAGTTGGCAAAAGAGAAAGTGAGACCTATCAAAAATTAATTGATTCAATGATTGAATTTAATCGTAACTGGGCAAAAAATTCGCCAACTTTAGTTTTAGTCATTGGCAAGAAAACTGATGAAAAGAATCGTAATAATCCAACATACCAATATGATACAGGGCAAAGCATAGCTTACTTAACTTTTCAAGCAATGAATGAAGGTCTTTTCGTGCATCAAATGAGTGGATTTAAAAAAGAAAAAGTTATCGAGTTTTTTGAGATAGATAGTGAGCAATATACTCCTATCGCAATATTTGCTATAGGTTATCCAGGGGATTTGTCAATTTTACCTGATAGTATTCAAAAGTTGGAATCGGCTGAAAGGGATAGAAAGTCATTTGATGAATTTGTTTTTGAAAATAAAATTGGAAATAAAACTAATTTTTTCAACCAATAAAAAAACCAAATTTGCTTTTAAAAAATAAGATGACAATATTATAATAAAGATTTTATTACACAAATTACAAAATATGAAAGCACCTAAAGTAGCAAAAGTAACCACACACGTTTTACACGAAATGAAACTTCGTGGCGAAAAAATCTCTATGCTTACTGCCTATGATTACTCGATGGCAAAAATTCTTGATCAAACAGGAATAGATGTTTTATTGGTAGGAGATTCTGCATCAAATATTATGGCAGGCCATAAAACCACTCTTCCAATCACTTTAAATGAGATGATTTACCATGCTTCTTCTGTTACCAGAGGGGCTAAAAGAGCTTTAGTTGTTGTTGATCTTCCGTTTGGAACATATCAAGGGAATTCTATAGAAGCACTTAGCTCAGCTATAAGAATAATGAAAGAATCATCAGCTGATGCAGTAAAATTAGAAGGAGGAAGTGAAATTATTGAATCTGTTGAAAGAATTATATCAGCAGGAATACCGGTAATGGGTCATTTAGGTTTGACTCCACAATCAATACACAAATTTGGAACCTATAAAGTAAGAGCAACTGACGATGATGAGGCTGAAAAATTATTATCAGACGCCAAGCTTTTATCAGAAAAAGGGTGTTTTTCAATTGTACTTGAAAAAATTCCGGCTAATTTAGCTGAAAAAGTTACAAAGACTATAAAAATACCTGTAATAGGTATAGGTGCCGGCAATAAAGTTGACGGTCAGGTGCTTGTACTTCATGATATGCTTGGAATCACTCAAAAATTTTCGCCAAGATTTCTCCGCAGATACCATAATCTTGATGATGAAATAAGATTAGCCGTTGAAGCATACATAGGTGATGTAAAAAACATGGAGTTCCCAAACGAAAAAGAACAATACTGATTTTATTTACTTCATATTTTTTATTAAATAGTTTAAAAATATTTACTTTTTATATAATAATTTACTTGTTTATAAGTTTTATATACTGTAAACCAAAAAAATAAAATTTATGAGAAAAAAAGATTTAAAAAAATTAATTTCAATTCCATTAGTAGTTTTAGTATTAATGTTTTCCGGATGTCCTGCAGAGGAAGTAGAAAAGGAGCGTAAAGAAGAAAAAGAAAAGACTGAGAAAGTAGAAAAGCACAAAGATTTAAAAAAATCTAAAGTAGCTGTTTTGGTAACGGAGGGTTTTCATGATGGTGAAGCTTATATGCCTATTGGTTATTTAGCAAATAAAGGTATATTTAGCTTAGTTATTGGCCCCGAAAAAGGGATTCACAAATCTTATAATTCCGACTTCACAATAAAAGTTTGTAAAGAAGTTGGAGAAGTATCTGTTGATTATTTTGATGCTCTGATTTTACCGGGTGGCAGAGCTCCTTCAAAACTTAGAGAAGATGAAGGTGTTATTAATTTTGTAAAAGATTTTTACAAAACCGGCAAACCTATTGCAGCAATTTGCCATGGACCTCAAATTTTAATAACAGCAGGAGTTTTAGAAGGAAAAACAGCTACGGGCTTTAAAGGTATAAAAGATGAATTAATAGAAGCCGGAGTCAATTACAAAGATGAAGCTGTAGTAATCTATGAAAATATTATAACTTCAAGAACTCCCCCTGACCTATATAAATTTAGCAGAGCTATTAAAAAGAGTATCAGCGAAAAAAAAGACTTTGAATGTAAAAAGTAAGAAAGCTGTTATTCTATAATATATAAAACAGAAAAGTCCTAAGGATATATAATTATTCTTAGGGCTTTTTACTTTAACTTTTTGAGCAATTTAGAGGCATACACAAAACTATTTAACTCTTCATTCGAAGAATGCAAAATATCATTACGAGAACCCTCCCACCAAAGCTCCCCTTTATATATAAAAGCAACTTTATCTCCGATTTCCATAACACTATTCATGTCGTGAGTATTTATAATAGTAGTTATATTATATTCTTCAGCAATTTCTTTAATCAAATTATCAATTACAATTGCTGTTTTAGGATCAAGGCCACTATTAGGTTCATCACAAAACAAATACTTAGGGTTATTTGCTATAGCACGAGCAATTGCAGCCCTTTTTTTCATCCCTCCACTAAGCTCTGAAGGATATAGCTGATTAACATTCTCCAAATTAACACGATTTAAACAAAAATTTACCCTTTCCATTTTTTCGTCTTTAGAGTAATTGGTAAACATATCTAAAGGGAATTTAACATTATCTTCAATTGTTAGAGAATCAAAAAGCGCTCCACCTTGAAATAACATTCCAATTTCCTTTCTTAATGATTGCTTCTTATTGCCACTCATTCTCATAAAGCTTTCATTTTCATAGTAAACGTGCCCTTTATCAGCTTCAAGTAAACCAACAATACATTTTAACAAAACTGTTTTTCCGGAACCACTTTGACCAATAATCAGATTAGTTTTCCCTTTATTAAAATAAGTAGATATATTTTTAATAACCGGTTTTCCGTCAAATATTTTCCACAAATTTTCAACTTTTATCATACCAGTAAAATTTGAGTTAAAACAAGGTTGAAAAAGATAATAAATATAGAGCTGGAAACAACAGCTTTAGTGCTAGATATCCCTACATTTAAGGCCCCTCCTTTTGTGAAATACCCATAGTATCCTGAAATTGATGTAATCAAAAATGCAAACACTAATGTTTTTATTAAAGAATAAGTTATATCGTAAGATGAAAATTCCAGCATAATACCTGACATATAATGGCTTATCGGTATCACATCAGTAAAATTAGCAACAATCCAGCCACCCCAAATACCTAAAAACATGCTAATCACAACTAACGCCGGATTAATAATCAAAGAAGCTATAATTTTAGGAAAAATCAAGAAATTTGCAGCATTAACACCCATAACCTCAAGTGCATCAATTTGCTCAGTAACCCTCATAGAACCAATCTCTGAAGCTATTCTGGAGCCAACCTTACCTGCAAGTATTAAACTAATAATTGTTGGAGAAAACTCTAAAATTATTGATTGTCTGGTAGCGAAACCCACCGCATAAATTGGAAGCAAGGGATGATCTGTATTAAAAGCAGTCTGAATAGTTACAACACCACCCATAAAAATAGATGTAATAGCAACTATTCCAAGACTATTAATTCCAATACTATCTATTTCATTTACTAGCTGTTTTCTAAAAAAAGCACCTTTATCAGGGATTCTTAAAACCATACCCATTAGATAAAAATACTGTCCTATATTATAAAAGAAATTCAATTTTATTTAAGAATATACTTATGATTACTATATTTTATTATACTACCTGATTTCTTCAAAATCAAGATCAAGTTCATCTTCTTTTTCTTCTTTTTTAATTGGTTTTTTTGTTATAACCGGGCCTATATCTGTAGCATACTTCATACCTAATTGGAAACATTCTCCCGAAATGTTTGGGATTGAATTTAATACTCTAACAGCTTCCCAGTTTCTGTTTTGCTCGATTAAATCCTGAGCGGTTAATATAACTGCCTCACATTCTGTATTATAAAAATTGATTATTTTATCTTTTGCACTTTCCATAAAGGTTTTAAAGTGTTCTGATCTAGGATTGACAACGCCTATTGCTCTTATATATGCACGCTCTTCAACTTTATCTTCCCCTTCAACCTCTATTGAAATTACTTCAAAAATTTCTCCTGAATAATTATCTTTAATATAAAAAGAAATGTCTAGTATTACAGAATGCATATAAGGTTTCGAAGCTGTTATTTCATGAGATAATGCATTTATCTTGGATTTCATTATAAAATATGATACATCTTCAACAGCTTTCAAGCCATTTAAATTTATCATGTTTTTCATTTGAGTTTCTAATAAACTTCTTGCCTGAAAAGGAATTTTTACATCTTGGTCAATAACAGGAAAAATAACAACCCTATCTTTTTTACAAATTACTTCATGATTATTTTGACTTATAATATTCCCCTGTATTAATACTAAAGCAAAAAGAAACACTATTTTAATCAAAAGAGGCATTGAAGTTAATTTTTAATTAAATTTTTAATCAAATATAATAATAATAATTAAACTTTTAAATATTTTTTATATCCACCCAATCAAAAAAATAAAAAAACACTATTTATAAATCAAGCAAAACCTATATAAAGAATTCTGTTTTAAAGTTATTTTTATTTTTTACCTATTTGAAAATTAATAATGGCATAAAGTTTGCATTCAATTTAATTAAAAAATACCTGTTTTTCAAAAATTTATTTTATTTTTGTACAGTTATAAACTTTATATGCACAATATTACATTTTTTTATAATTAAATAAATTTTTAACTAAAATTTAAGTGTCATGAAAATTCAAAGATTATCAACTATTACTACTTTAGTTTTACTAAGTGGAGTTTTATTATTTACTCAATGTCGCACTAAAGAAGAGACAACTGCTCCTGAGGGAGAAACTCGTGTTGAAGTTTTATGCAGTGGGCCTGAATATCGTTCAAATGATGAATTTTTCAGATCTAATGGAGTAGCAGAAAGTCCAAATCAAGCAAACTCAAGGAGAATGGCTTTAAGTAATGCAAGAGCTGATCTTGCAGGACAAATTGAAGTTACAATTAAAGCTGTTATTGACAACTATGTTCAGGATATTGCTGTAGATAACAGGCAAGAATATGCACAAAGATATGAAGGATTATCAAGAGAAGTTATTAATCAAAAACTTCAAGGTACAAGAGTAATTTGTGAAGAACTTACCAGAACGGCAGATGGAAATTATAAAACTTATTTAGCTATTGAACTGGTTGGTACAGAGATTCTTGGAGCAATGAATGATAGAATTTCAAGAGATGACAGGCTTAGGCTTGATTATGACTATGAAAGATTTAAAGACACTTTTAATGAAGAAATGGATAGAATGGAGAGAGATAGATATTAATTAATCCCTAATTTAAAAAAACTGTCCTGAATATAAGCGGAATTCAGGACAGTTTTTTTTTACAAAATTTGCTTAATTATTATAATATACTTTAAAAGATAATGCTACAAATTAGAATATGGAAGCTAAAAAAAATATTGAAACATGTTATAGTCCTAAACTTTTTAACCTATTTGACAAAACAGAAAAGTTAATAGTTATTTCCGACATATTTAGAGCTACTTCATCTATTTGTGCAGCATTTGATAATGGAGCTAAAGAAATTGTAGCAATATCTGATAAAGACGAATGTTTAGAATATAAAGAAAAAGGGTATCTAATAGCCGGGGAGCGTCAAGGCAAGATATTAGATTATGCTGATTTAGGCAATTCTCCAAATGACTTTTCAAAAGATGTGGTTAAAGATAAAAATTTAGTTTTGAATACAACAAATGGCACAAAAACTATAAAGCTTGCTGCTACTGATAACAACAATGTAGTAATAGGTGCTTTTGTAAATTTAAAAGCATTAACGCAGTATATTATAAAAAAAGACATGGCTGTTTTAATACTTTGCTCAGGATGGAAAAATCATTACAGCCTTGAGGACTCATTATTTGCAGGCGCACTAGCTAATAAAATTATAATCAATACAACCGGGAAATTTTACACCGAATGTGATGCAACTAAAGCGGCTATGGATATATGGGAAATAGCAAAAAATAATCCAAAAAAATATATTCAAAAAGCAGCTCATAACTTCAGGTTAAAAAACTTAAACCTTGACAATGTTATTGATTACTGTATGAGTACTAATATTACTAATGTAATTCCTGTTTTAAAAAATAACACAACTCTGATTAACCAAAAAGACATATAACCTTCTATGAAATAACAATTTAATATTTATTAAACTTCAAAAAACCCAAACATGACCTTAAAAAACAAAAGAACTATTGTAATACTATCAATTATTTTTTTATTATTACCTAATAATTTAGCCCCATTTGGGTTTCATGCACATCGCATAATAAACAGAAAAGCTGTTTTTACTTTACCTCCCGAGCTCTTACCTCTATATCGTAAACATATTGAATATATTACAGAAAGGTCAATAGACCCTGATCGCCGTGCTCATGCCATACCAAATGAAGCGCCCAGGCATTACATAGATATTGATTACTACGGAGATAATCCGTTTGAAATTGTACCTAGAGATTGGGAAGAAGCAGAAAAAAAATTCAGCAAAGACACTCTAATAAAATATGGCGTAATTCCATGGCATATAAACGAAGTTATGAACAGATTAACCAATGCATTCAAGAGTAAAAATATTGACATGATTTTATACAATTCAGCACATATCGGTCATTATATCGCTGATGCATGCACTCCTTTACACACAACTTTATATTATAACGGTCGTACGGATAAACAAAAAGGGATACATGCATTATGGGAAAGTCGTTTACCTGAACTTTTTGCCGATAATTACGATTATTTTGTCGGAAGAGCCGAATATATCGAATCTCCATTAGACAAAGCATGGGAACTCATAAAAATTAGTCATAAAAAGGTAGAAGATATATTCTTAATTTATGATAAATTGTACAATAATATGCCATCCGATTTAATATACTCACATGAGATGCGAGGACAAAGCTACACTAGACCATATTCCGGAGACTTTTCAGAAGCTTTTCATGAAAATATGAACGGTATGGTTGAAAAACAAATGAGATTGGCTGTTAAAACCGTAGGAAGCTATTGGTACACGGCATGGATCAATGCAGGACAACCTGACCTCATGAAACTTGTTGAAAAAGAAGTCAGCGATAAACATAAAAAAGAACTTAAAAGCAAAAAAGATAAATGGAAAAAAAAATCTAATATAAAACAAAACAGATAAAAAAATTAAAAACCCTTAATTAACCAAAATAACCAATTAGCTATGAAAGAAGAATTTCTACACTATATATAGAAGAATAAATTATTAAAGACTAATCAGATTGCCACAAAACAAGGTCAGCTTGTAAATATTTTATACCCCGGAGAACTTAACACCGATTCCGGACCTGATTTTTCCAACTGCAAAATTGAAATTGATGGAATAATGTGGGTTGGAAATATTGAAATACATATCAACTCATCCGACTGGTACAAGCATGGACATCATAAAGACAAAAGCTACAACAATATTGTTTTACATGTTGTTTATAACCATGATATTGATAATAAAGATACACTATTATCAAAAATACCTACACTTGAAATAAGGAATCTTTTTAACAATAAACTTTATTATAAATATCAGGACTATTTGATTTCTAAAAACACAATACCATGCCAAAATGATATTGGAAAAACAAGCAGTATTTTATTAATGAGTTGGCTTAACAGGCTTTTGGTTGAAAGGCTTGAGCATAAAACAAAAGAAATGCTTCACTATCATATTTATTTTCATAAACATTGGCAAGACACCTTATATTTCTTTATAAGCAAAAATTTTGGATTTAAAAAAAACAGCACCGGATTTGAAATGCTTGCTAAAAGTTTGCCTTATAAAATATTAAGCAAACATCGCGGGCAAATTTTTCAATTGGAGGCATTACTTTTTGGGCAAGCAGGCTTACTAAAAAACAATTACAGTGACATTTACCCTCAAAAACTTTATAAAGAATACAGTTTTTTAAGAAAAAAATACAATTTAACACCTATTAAACAAACGTTGTGGAAATTTTCAAAACTAAGACCTCCAAATTTTCCGACTATACGAATAGCTCAATTTGCACAACTAATAAACAAGTCGGAAAGTCTATGGGAGTTAATGATAAAAAGCAAAAAAGTCAATACTATAAAAGATGCTTTACAAGTTACAGCATCAGATTATTGGGACAACCATTATACTTTTGATAAAAAAACCTCATTGAAGAAAAAAAATCTTGGAGACTCGTGTATAGAAAATATTATAATTAACACTATCTCCCCTATTATATTCTTATATGGAAAACAAACATCCGGAACGAGCTTATGTGAAAAATCCATTGAGCTATTATCAATTTTAAAACCGGAGAATAACCATATAATAAGTACGTGGGAAAGAGCTAACATTAAACCACAAAATGCTTCAGACACACAAGCTTTAATTGAATTGAAAAAAAATTATTGCGTTCCAAAGCGATGTTTGCAATGCTCTATAGGTAATGCTTTATTGAAAGGGGTATAAAAAAATCAAAAAATTTAATTTTCATTTTGCATTAAAAATTTTTCAGCTTCTATAGCTGCCATACATCCTGATCCGGCAGCAGTAACAGCTTGGCGAAACACATTATCCTGCACATCTCCGGCTGCAAAAACACCATCAACAGATGTTTTTGTTGAATCAGGCTTTGTTTTTATATATCCACTATCGGTTAATTCCAATTGTCCTTTAAACAATTCAGAGTTTGGGTTATGTCCTATTGCAATAAACACCCCTTCCACTGGGATTGATTTTATTTCTTTATTATTAACATTCTCCAATGTAACTCCATTAACTGTTTTATCACCTGTAATTTCTTTCAAAACATGATTCCATTCAATAATAATATTTTTTGTTTTAAAAATATTATGTTGGAGGGCTTTTGAGGCTCTAAGTTCATCTCTTCTATGAACGAGGAAGACTTTGTTGCAAAGTTTTGAGAGATATAGAGCTTCTTCGCATGCAGTATCTCCACCGCCAATAACAGCAACATCGTGTCCTTTATAAAAAAAACCGTCACAAGTTGCACAAGCGGACACCCCAAAACCATTAAATTTATTTTCAGATTCAAGTCCTAGCCATTTTGCAGATGCGCCAGTTGCTATTATTATAGTTTTAGCAGATATTTGATTTCCATCGTCGGCTATGGCTTTAAAAGGTCTTGAGGACAGGTCTACTTCTGTTATCATTCCAAAACGATCATCAGTACCAAAACGTACTGCTTGTTTTTTTAGATCTTCCATCATTTGTGGACCTTGAACTCCTTCCGGATATCCCGGAAAATTTTCTACTTCTGTTGAAATTGTCAGTTGCCCCCCCGGTTGTAAACCTTGATATAATACTGGTTTTAAATCCGCTCTGGATGCATATATCGCTGCGGTATATCCGGCAGGACCCGAACCTATAATTAAACACTTTACTTCTTCACTCATATTTTTATATATTTTTTTTACAAATATAGTTTAAAATATATAAAATAAAGGATATTTAGTTCATTAATTCACTTTTAGATAATGCTATTTTTTTAATTAAAAGCCACTTAACTATACACGCAAAGTTGTAAAGTTAAAGATTCAATTAATTCTTAAAAAATTAAGCTTAATTCTAATTCAAACTAATAGAAATAGAGATAGTGTTAAAAAAGTAAGTATCAGGTCTTTCATCACGGAAGTCAACTCCATCAAGATGATGAAATAATGTATATCTCCATCCAGCTTCATATCCAATATTAACACCATTATCTGTAGTATAGGAATATCCAAATCCTAGCGGAAAAGCCGGTTGAACAAGGCCATAATCTTCAGCCAGATCGTCATGATAAAACGGTTGACCACCATCTTTAGTCAGGCTAATATCATTAAAAAAGACTGCTATTCCGGCAAAAACATATAAATCTGAAGCTCGATCCTGTAGTAAAATTGAGTGATATTCTAGATTTAAATAAAACTCAAATAAATCATTTTCAAAATCTAATATATTATCAAAATCTAATTCAAGATCATCTATGAGTTCCGACTCTATATTATCTTTAAAACTACTTCCTGATACTTTAGCATAATTAATTCCACCTTTAAAGCCAAACCAATTTAGTGACTGGTATCTTGTAAAGGCTCCGGCGGCATAATTAAAATTATTAATTTGATAATCTAGTTGGTTAGTTATATCAAAATATTTATTTTGTTCAATATCAGTTAAAGAGTGGCTTGTGCCAAAAGAAATACCAAGCAACCAAATACTACTTTCCATCATTTCAGCTCTAAGAGATGATCTTTGACCTCGTCCATATATAAAATCACCATCAGAGCGGCTAGTCGCTCCGTTTGCTCTTCTTCTGTCATCAATTTCAGTAACATCACGACTACGTGTTTGTGATGGGCTATAGTGATCTGAAACTTCTACCGGGCTGGTTCTTTGACTTGCCGAAGCTGCTCTTGAGCCTTCCGGTGAACCAAAAAGCCATTCAAATCTAAAAAAAGAGGAGCTTGTTTCAACAGGTTGACTTCTTGTAAAAGCTGACTGGTCTCTGTAAGGTTCTTTTCTTTGAGTGTTAGAAGCTGCTTCTCTAGGAGCTCTGGCTGAACTAACTTCAGCTGCTCTAGATCTCTCAGGCTCTCCGGTTATCCAGTCAAAACTAAAAAATCTAGCTAGTCGAGATCTTTCCTTTGGTCTTTCTCCACTAGCTACACTCTGCCTATCTTGTCTTAGCATAGTTATATCCGAATCAAAATTACTACTTGAAAAACAAACCTGGTTATTTAACAAGAATAATATAATGCTTAAAATTATAGGTATAAAAAAGTTTAATTTTAATAGTTTAGTAGTTTTCATTAGTTGATTTTTTTTAATCTTTTTTGATATGTAGTTCAAAAAACTATTCTTTAAATTTTTTATTATATATATTGACTTATACTTGACAGCAATCAACATATAAACATATTTAAAATTATTGATTTTTTAACTAAATAAGTTTTGTAGCACAATCATTTTAGAATACAAATATATAAAAAAAATAATACTAAAAATATAAAAAATTATTTTATAGCTATTAATGAATTTAATTGTTTTATTATGATATAACAATAAAATCACAAAACATCATAGATTAATAATAATCTATGTAAAAATATTCAACGAAAAAAAGACTTAGAAAGTTTTAAAAGTTACTTAATTTCAAAAATTATTATGAAAGAAATAATTATTAAAGAGATAATAAAAATATTAATATGGAGAATACCACTATTGACATATTAACTTCCCACAAGCTATCTCAGCTGCATCCTGTTCAGCTCTTTTTATTGAGTAGTTTGATGCTTTCGCAAAAGATTCATTATCAATTTGAACCTCAATTGTGTATAGTTTTGATTTTCCATTGGGTTCGATCTCATCAATTAAAACGAAGTTAATATTTTTTTTATTCTTTTGCCCCCACTCAATAAGCTTACTTTTAAAGTTCACTTCAGTTTTTACCAACTCATCAACATCAATATGACAATTAACTATTCTGTTTATAATAATTTTTTTTACAAACTCAAAACCTTTATCGATATATATTGCACCGATAAAAGCTTCGAAAGCATCGCCTGATATAGAATTTTTATTATGACATTTATTGGCGGACAATATTATCCTACTAAGTTCTAGTTTCTGAGACAAATTATTTAAATTTTGTCTACTTACAATTCTAGATCTTATTTCCGTTAGGAATCCTTCTTCTCTATAGGGGAATTTTTTGAAAAGATATTCTGCTATTACTGCTCCTAATATAGCATCACCCAAGAATTCAAGTCTTTCATTACTTACTTTACATCCATTATATTCTTGTTGAGCTATAGATTTATGCTTGCACGCCAATTTATATGGTGCTATATTAACCGGTTTGAAGCCAAATACGTTATATATAACATCTATTATTTCGCTATCCGATTTATTTTTATTTATAAACAAGTTTTTAAGTAAAATCAAAACTACTTTAATATTACAATCTTGTTTAGTTTATTCTTTATACTTTTTAAATATGATAGAAGCATTATGTCCTCCAAAGCCGAATGTATTACTTAAAGCAACATTTACATTTCTTTCTTTAGCTTCATTAAAAGTAAAATCCAGTTTAGGGTCAATATTAGGGTCAAGATTAAAATGATTAATTGTAGGAGGTACAATATCATTTTTAACTGATAGTATTGTAGCTATAGATTCAGCAGCACCAGCAGCTCCCAACAGATGTCCTATCATGGATTTAGTTGAATTAATACTAATGTTATATGCATGATCACCAAACAAGCTAACAATAGCTTTGGGTTCGGCAATATCTCCGAGAGGTGTAGATGTACCGTGAGTGTTGATATGATCAACATCTTCAATTTTCAATCCGGCATCTTGTAATGCATATTTCATAACACTTCTAGCTCCTTCTCCTTCCGGGTGTGGGCTTGTGATATGATGTGCATCGGCTGATAAGCCACCACCAACGACTTCGGCATATATTTTAGCTCCGCGTTTTTTTGCATGCTCTAACTCTTCAAGAATAATTGAGCCTCCGCCTTCACCTAAGACAAAACCATCGCGATCTTTATCAAATGGTCGTGATGCAGTTTTAGGGTCATCATTTCTAACTGACATTGCATGCATAGCATTAAAACCACCTACTCCTGCAGGATTAACAGCTGCCTCAGAGCCTCCTGTAACGAATATATCAGCCTTATTAAGGCGTATATAGTTAAAAGAGTCTATTATAGAGTTAGCTGATGATGCACAAGCTGAAGTAGTTGTAAAGTTAGGACCTTTAAATCCATACTTTATAGAAATGTGCCCAGCCGCAATATCTGCTATCATTTTAGGGATAAAAAACGGACTAAATCTAGGAGTTCCATCTCCTTTTGCGAAGCTAATTATTTCTTCCAAAAATGTATTAAGGCCTCCTATTCCACTGCCCCAAATTACACCTGTGCGTTCACAATCGATTGATTCTATATCAATTTTAGAATCTTTTAAAGCTTCTTCTGTAGAAATCAATGCATATTGTGAATACAAGTCATGTTTTCTTAATTCTTTCCTGTCAAAGTATTCTTTTGGATCATAATTTTTGACTTCGCAAGCGAACTTCGACTTAAATTTTGATGCGTCAAAATGGGTTATGGGTGCGGCTCCACTAACCCCTTTGAGTAAATTATCCCATAATGTGGGGACATCTTTACCCAAAGGAGTTATTGCGCCCAAACCTGTGACTACTACTCTACGAACTTTCATCGTAAAATTGTTAGGTTTTTACTTATTTGAATTCTCTATGTAGGTAATCGCTTCACCTACTGTGCTGATTTTCTCAGCTTCTTCATCAGGAATTGCGAGATTAAACTCTTTTTCAAATTCCATTATTAGTTCGACGGTGTCCAACGAATCGGCACCTAGATCATTTGTAAAGCTTGCCTCAGGAGTTACCTCCTTCTCATCTACGCCAAGCTTGTCAACGATAATTGATTTTACTCTTGCTGAAATGTCCGACATGATTTTTTCATTTTTTAGTTAAACAAGGGTGCAAAGAAAAAAATTATTATTGTTATAAACAACTTTTTTTGATAAAAAAATAATACTTTTGTTGCAATATATTGTTTTATTGATAGTTACAAAAGTAATAATTTTTTAAAAACTTTATAATTGATGAAAAGTAATAAAAAAATAACCAATATAGCTATTTTAGCTTCCGGAGATGGCTCAAATGCTGAGAACTTATTCAAATATTTCAAAAATCATAAACAGATAAAGCCTTCTTTGTTAATTACTAATAAAAAAAATGCAAAGGTTGTTAAAAAAGCAGAGAAATATAATATAAAGTATAGTATAATTGAAACTCATGAATGGAAAAATGCCGATAATATATTATCTTTACTAAAAGATTATGATATTGACTTTATTGTACTGGCAGGTTTTTTAATATTGGTTCCCGACTGGTTAATAAAAAAATATACAAAAAAAATTATTAATATACACCCTGCCTTATTACCCGAATTTGGAGGAAAGGGAATGTACGGAATAAAAGTTCACGAAGCTGTTATTGATAATAATAAAAGTATCAGCGGCATTACAATACATTACGTTAATGAAAAATACGATGAGGGAGGTATAATATTTCAAGCAAAATGTAATGTGCCGAAAAGCAACTCACCTTTCGAGTTATCAAAAATTATAAAAAAACTCGAACATAAATTTTATCCCATAGTTATTGAATGTTTGCTTACAAATCGCATTAAATAATTTAAAAAGTATATAACCTTTATTACAAAATAATTTCAATATATGTTGCATACATTTTATATTATATGTAATGCAAAATCTATTTCAGCAAATAATAATTTTTCAGAATTCTTATATTATAGTAGTCATACCACTAATAATTTTTTAGTTAATACTGATTATTTGTCAATATTATAGCAATTAAAAAACTATAATTAAAATACCCATAAACACTATTTTTATGTAGTTTATATTTTAATTAAATTTGCATTTTAAATCTCTATTTTACATAATGTTAATAAAAGTTAAATTTTGATTTTTTATAAAATAGTTATTTTGTAAAAAATTTTTTTTGTATATTTGTTCTTTATTAATTAAATTTTAACGTATTATTTTTAATACTTAAAATCATTAATAATAGTTTAAAACAATACAAGGTTTAAGATTAGATAAAAGCACAAAATTACTACTATAAATAATTTCAAAGCATTTATAACTATTATTTATTAATTAAAATCTAAAAATTATGAGTAAATTAAAAAGTTTTTTATTACTATTTTTAATTACATTTTTTTGTGTTTCCGGAGTTCTTGCTCAGGTTCCACAAAGTTTTAAGTATCAAGTAATACTACGTGGTGATGATGGCAAACCAATTGCAAATGATGATGCAAAAATCACAATTGAAATACTTGAAGGCAGTGAAGTTGTATTTTCTGAAGAACACTGGGAGTTTACCAACGATTACGGATTAATAAACATTCAAGTTGGTTCAATTGAAGATCTTTCAGTGATTGACTGGGCAGCTGATGAGTATTTTGTCAGAATTTCTGTTGATGATAATGTATATGGTGAAAGTCAGCTACTAAGTGTTCCTTATGCGCTTTATGCATTAGATACTTCAGTAGAAGATGGAAGGGAGATTGAACTTCAAACATCCGATACTCATATTCAGTGGAGATATGTTGGAGAAGGTGATAACGATTGGAGAGATCTTATTGCAATTGAAGACCTTGAAGGACCGCAAGGAGACCAAGGAAATCAAGGAGATCAGGGAGATCCCGGAGATGATGGAAGAGAAATTGAATTAGGTGTTGAAGGAGATTATATTCAGTGGAGGTATGTTGATGAAGGTGATGATGATTGGAGAAATCTTATCGCTATTGAAGACCTTGAAGGAGAAGATGGCCGTGAAGTAGAAATGAGAGCTGAAGGTGATTATATTCAATGGAAATATGTTGATGAGGCTGACTGGAACAACCTTATTCCTATAGAAGAACTTCAAGGACCGCAAGGTGAACCTGGAGAAGACGGTACAAGCATTACTATAATAGGGTCATTTGATGAACCGACAGACCTACCCGGCTATCCTGATACTTATGATGGTGATGAAGGTGACGGTTATATTGTTGATGGAGATCTTTGGGTGTGGACAGGAACAGAATGGAATAACGTTGGACCTATACAAGGACCACAAGGTGATGACGGAAGGGAAGTTGAACTTGGAACTTCTGCAACTCATATTCAATGGAAGTATGTTGATGAGGCTACCTGGAATGACCTTATCGAACTTGAAGAACTTAAAGGAGAAGACGGAACTGACGGAACTGATGGAACTGACGGAACTCATGGAACTGATGGAAGAGAAGTTGAACTTGGAACTTCTGCAACTCATATTCAATGGAAGTATGTTGATGAAGCTACCTGGAATGACCTTATCGAACTTGAAGAACTCAAAGGAGAAGACGGAACTGACGGAACTGACGGAACTGACGGAACTGACGGAACTGACGGAACTGACGGAACTGACGGAACTGACGGAACTGATGGAACTGATGGAAGGGAAATTGAACTAGGGACTTCTGCAACTCATATTCAGTGGAGGTATGTTGATGAAGTTGACTGGACTGACCTTATAGCTCTTGAAGAACTCGAAGGAGAAGATGGAACTGATGGAACTGATGGAACTGACGGAACCGATGGAGAAGATGGAAGAGGTATAGATTATGCCGAAATAAATTTAGACGGAGATTTGATTATTCATTACGATGATGCTACTCAGGAAAATGTTGGTCAGGTTGTAGGAGCTGATGGAGGATTTCCTGATGGAGATCAGGTAGGAGAAATTATGTTCTGGGACGGAACCGAATGGCAAGCATTATCTCCGGGAAATGATGGCGAAGTTTTAGTTTTTAGAGAGGGTGTAGGACCTACATGGGAAGAATCAGTTAGCGTTAAACCTAATGGAAGCAATAATATAATATTGACAGTTGGAGATTAATTATAGATAATTAATAAGCAATAAAAAAACCTCATAGGATAATTTTCTTATGAGGTTTTTTTATTGCTTACTTGAAATAAAAGTTATTTTAAGTATAAAAATGTTTATTATAAATACTCAAACTATAAAACTACAACAAGCTTTTTAATAGTAAACAGATATCCTCGGATTAAATCTTGGACTATACAATTTATTACAATTAACTATATGAGATACGTTTATCATTTTGTTTTTAAAAGACAAAGTTTAATAGGATTTACAGATGAGTAATACCACAAATATAAATAATAGTATAGTATTTTACCAACGCTGTCCTCTTCCTCCTCTTCCTTGAAAATTACCTGACTGCCGACCTCTGTTCATATGGTAATTATCAAAATAAATTCTCTGATTTTCTGTCAACTCTTCTCTAATCCTTTGTCTATTAGCAACATTCTTTTTTAATTGTTTAGCTCTTAATTGAGTCATTTCATCAATAACGCTATTCAGTTTATCACTATCAGGAGTACTTTCAAGCATTAAAGATCTTTTTTCAGCTCTAAGCTTATCCATTTCAGCACGATGTTTAGCAGATTCTTGTATTTGCTCTGCTCTTAACTCAAGAATTTTTTCTTGTTGTTTTTCTGTTAAATCAGGAACATCAAGGCATAAGAGCCTTGGGCTTCTATCCTGAACTCTTCCTTGCCCTCGTGGTTGAGCCATAGAATTAATTATAAAAATTCCGGTTAGAAGAATAAAAAACAAACTTTTTTTAAATACTATTTTTTTCATCTTTTCATATATTTTAAGTTAAACAATTTATTTAATTTTGAACAATTTGTGCCAGCTTGTTTTAAATAATAAAGACTTTATATTGCAATACTTTTTATTCTTTAATAATTAGATTAACTATTTAACAAAAGGTTTAAAATAAGTTTGACAAATATTTAAAAATATAATTCGTTGTTAAACAAATAAAACAATATTAGGAGTTATGTCATATCAAACGATATCGGATATTTCAGAGGGCATATATAAAGAGAAGGGCAGCAAATTCATAGCTACGGCAATACCTGTTGAAAATACCATTGAGGCAAAAAAACATATATCGGAGTTCAAAAAGAAGCATCACTCTGCTCGCCATCATTGTTTTGCATATTCTATCGGAGTAAACCGTGAAGAATACAGGGTAAATGATGATGGCGAACCTTCAGGGACAGCAGGCAAGCCAATATACGGACAGCTTCTTTCAAAAAACATAACTAACACTATAATAATTGTAGCAAGATATTTTGGGGGAACAAAATTAGGAAAAGGCGGATTAATTAATGCTTACAAAAATGCAGCTTTAAATGCTTTAAATAATAACAAAATCATTAAAAAAGAAAGAAAGGAAATATACAGATTAAGATTTGATTATTTGGAAATTAATAGTGTTATGAAAATTATCAAGCTTAATAATATTGAATTATTAAATCAAGTTTTTGACAAAAACTGTATTCTAGATTTAGGAATAAAGAATAAAGAGGTCAAAAAGACAATCTCTTTTTTTGAGAGCATCAAAAATATAAAAATTGAGCATTTAAAAAATAGTTAAAAAAAACAATTGACTATTAGCCCTTTAACTCTTTAATACTGATATGCAGCCGGTTGCATTTACCTCCATTAAGCATTGAATTTTAACGAGTTCCGTCAATAAAAAACTCCTTTAATTTTAATGATTTTAAATTACAAAAAGAAATACTTTTTTTCTTGTTTTTTTAGTCAAATAGTTTTAATATTGCTATCTGTAAACAAATAACCTATATAATATTTTGTTTACATATTGATTATCTATTAGTTAGATAAAAATTAAAAACAAAGTCTTAAAACATCCATCACAAACACTGAAAATTTTGTTTTTGATATAGTTTTAAACCGTCGGGATTTACTTGTTTCATAGACTATTTTAGCTAACATATTTAATGTAATATAATTATAACTTTAAATTTTACATTAAAAACAAATTTTTAAAAAAGTCAAGGGCAAAAGTGTTTTTTTAAAATATTTTTTTTTATAAACTTTGCAAAAAAATATTATAATTGTTGTTTAATAAAAGCATTGAGAGTTGTTTAAGCCTATATAATCAACAATTTAAGAACCAATTATAGTTTTTATAAAAAAGATAAAATTGTAGTTATATTTTTTTTATTTAAAGGATGGACAAAAATAATTACTAACGGGGCAAAATTATTACGAATGGAAAAACAACATGAAAAAGTCTGGGCTAATTGTTTGAATGTAATTAAGGATAATACAAGTCCAAATTGTTTCAAAACATGGTTTGAGCCTATTAAACCTATATCCTTAAATAATAGTATACTAAAAATTCAGGTTCCAAGCCAGTTTTTTTATGAGTGGTTAGAGGAGCATTACATAGAACTTTTAAAAAAGACTATAAAAAAAGAACTTGGCTCTCATGGTCGATTAGAGTATAGTATAGTAATGGATAATTCATATACTACTTCAAAATCTAAGCCCTATACAATAAATGCCCCGACACAAAACCGTAAAGCTTTAAAAAATCCACCTGTTTCCATTCCGTTAGACATAAATGAAAGTAATAAGGGTTCCATCCCTAATCCATTTGTTATTCCTGGCTTAAAAAAACTAGACATTGACCCTAATTTAATTGAGAACTACACATTTGATAATTATATAATGGGTGATTGTAACAGGCTTGCAAGAAGTGCAGGCTTGGCAGTTAGTGAAAAACCGGGAAAAACATCTTTTAATCCTTTTTTAATATATAGTGCAAATGGTTTAGGCAAAACACATCTTGCTAACGCAATTGGAATAGAAGTAAAAAATAATTTTCCTGACAAGACAGTATTATATGTTTCAAGCGAACAGTTTACAAATCAATTTATAGATGCCGCAAGAAACCGAAATCAAAATGATTTTATTCACTTTTACCAAATGATTGATGTTCTTATAGTAGATGATGTTCACTGTCTTGCAGAAAAAAGCAAAACTCAGGATGTTTTTTTTCATATATTTAATCACTTACATCAAAACGGGAAACAAATAATTATTACATCAGATAAGCCCCCTGTGGACATGAAAGATGATATTGAACCAAGGTTATTATCCCGGTTTAAATGGGGTTTATCAGCTGACCTTCAGGTACCTGATATTGAAACCAGAATGGCAATATTAAATCAAAGGTTATACAATGACGGCATCGAAATGCCAAAGGATGTAGTTGATCTTATTGCCAACAGTATAACTACCAATATTAGAGAAATGGAAGGAGCTTTAGTATCTATACTTGCGCAATCTTCAATGAATAAGAAAGAAATAACCCCTGATTTAGCTACTAAAGTTATTGAAAAATTTGTAAAAAATACTCCTAAAGAAATCACAATAGAATATATACAAAAAGTTGTTTGCGACTATTTCAATATTCCTCATGATAAGATAAATTCTAAAACAAGGAAGAGAGAGATAGTACAGGCAAGACAATTAGCGATGTATTTTTCCAAAAACTTCACAAAAACATCTTTAGCAGCAATAGGTAGTAAATGCGGGAATAAAGATCATGCAACTGTTTTACATGCATGCAAAACGATAAAAAATCTTACTGAAACTGATAAAGAATTTCGCAGATATGTTGAAGACCTTGAAAATATTATAAAAATACGATTATAATTTTTTTATTTTTAAAAAGCCCTTTTCATTATTGTAATAGCTATAAGCATGCAAAATTGTTAAGGGTTTTTTTATAAACCGAATTATTGTAAAGAAATTTATTAACCTAAATTTATTAAAATGAAAATATTGATGGTATGCTTAGGTAATATTTGCCGTTCGCCTTTAGCACAAGGCATAATGGAAGAAAAAGCAAAGAAATATAATTTAAAAGATATATATGTCGATTCCGCAGGCACAGCAGATTATCATGTAGGTAGCAAACCTGATTCCAGGTCAATTGAAATTGCAAAAAAACATGGCATTGATATCAGCAAACAACGTGGACGTGAATTTTCGGAAGTTGATTTTGATATATTTGATAAAATTTATGTTATGGACAGCTCAAATTTATATGATGTTTTAGCTTTAGCCAAATCTGAGGATGAACACAAAAAAGTTGATCTAATATTAAACAAAATATATCCCGGCGAAAACAAGTCTGTTCCTGATCCATATTACGGAGGGGGTGATGGTTTTGAGAAAGTTTATCAAATGCTAAATGCATCATGTGAAAAAATTGCTTCTTCATTAAGTAAAAAATAATGAACACTGAAATTACTTTCAAGCTTCCTACTATAGAAAATATAAATAAGGCTTATACTATTATTAGCACTTTTGCCCATATCACCCCTGTCATGAAATCGGAACAAATAAACCAAATAACATGTTCTGATATATTTTTCAAGTGTGAAAATTTTCAAAAAGGAGGAGCTTTTAAAATCAGAGGAGCTATAAATGCAGTAAAAAACAATATTGAAGATTGCATAAAATATGGGATAACAACTCACTCTTCAGGCAATCATGCTCAAGCAGTTGCCATAGCAGGAAAAATTTTTGGAATAAAAACACACATTGTAATGCCTAAGACTGCTTCAAAAGTTAAAATTGATGCTGTAAAATCTTATGGTGCAAATATTGAATTTTGCAAGCCAACACTAGAAGACAGAGAATCCTCCATGGAAAGACTTATTAATCAATTTGGTTACAGACCAATACATGCTTATAATGATATCAGAGTTATTACAGGGCAAGCTACTGCAACACTGGAATTCTTCAACCAGCTTAAGCAAAAGCCTGATTATATTATTCTTCCTGTAGGGGGAGGAGGACTATTAAGTGGGGCTATTATTGCAAGCCATTATTTATCGCCCGAAACAAAAGTCATTGGAGCTGAGCCTGAAATGGCTAATGATGCTTATCTTTCTTTCAAAAGCAAGAAATTTATCCCATCAGTTACACCAAACACTATTGCTGATGGTTTAAAAACTTCACTTGGGTCGTTTACTTTTCCGATTATTATAAATAAAGTTTATGACATTTTAACAGTAAGTGAAGATAATATTATTAAAGCTATGAGGCTTATATGGGAGAGGATGAAGATAATTATCGAGCCTTCATCTGCAGTTGGACTAGCAGCAATTATGGAAAACAAATCAATGTTTAGGAATAAAAAAACAGCTGTTATACTTTCCGGAGGAAATATAGACTTAATGAATATACCGTGGATGAAATAAAACCTATATAATCATGCATAAAATATTATATCTTATTCCATCAACTATAGGCAATGATGATGTTCAAAACTCATTGCCAC